>CAJWLY010000050.1 GCA_913043155.1 uncultured Nitrospinaceae bacterium
GAGGCTATCGTCTCCACCGTGTGGTTTACTTGGCGGTGGTGGTAAGCTACGTCATGTTTTTATGGGTGACGCATTCTCTCGCTGGCAACGGATGGATGAATTATGCCGTGCTGATTTATTTTATTTTTGTCATTCCGATGACCCGCAAGGTAAACGTCACCACTCACGCCGTGTTATCCTCGATCGGATTGGTTTTACTCGTTGGTGTGGGGGCCTTCGGTGTTTTCTGAAAATTTTTGTAATAGCTGGTAATGGACGAATTCGACATAGCCGTGATAGGAGCGGGTCCCGCTGGAGTGACGGCGGCCTTGAGAGGTGCAGAGCGGGGTGCCCGTGTCTGCCTGATTGAGCAGGATCGAATCGGCGGCTCCTGTTTTCGTAAAGGATTTTATCCAACCAAGGCCGCTATGGCCTTGATTGAGGCCGTATCTTCCAAGAATGGCTCAGTCGATGCTAGACAATTTTTCAAAAAAACCGATGAGTTTGGTGAATCCCTTTCACAAAGCTGGCGCTCTAGACTTGACGAGCAGGGCGTAGAGACCTACCTTGGCCGCGCGGTCCTGTTTTCCCCAACTCTCATTCAAATCGAAACACCCCAAGGCTCTAAGGAAGTTTCCGCCAAAAAGATTGTTCTCGCCATAGGGTCCCATCCAACCTCCCTGCCGAACTTGCCCTTCGAAGGCGATTCCATTGTCTCCATAGACGACGCGCTTCGATCCGATCGGGTGCCCGAGACCGTTCTCATTTTGGGTGCCGGACCTCGTGGATGTGAACTCGCGACCCTGTTTAACCGGCTAGGGAGTAAAGTTTTTCTAAGCGATCAAGCCCCCCGCTTGTTGACGGGGCAAGACCCCGATGTCATCGACTTTATCGAGGGCATGCTCAAAAAACAGAAGATCAAGCTTCTCCTGAATAAAAGACTCGTATCCTACTATAAAAATAACAATTTATTTGATATCACCCTTGAGGGTGGGGTGAAGTTCCAGGTTGAGAAAATTGTTTTGAACCTGAAACGGGAAGGGAATGTGTCGAGCTTGGATTACGAACGCTTGGGTCTGAGGCTGGGCGAGCGCAAGGAAGTCCTAGTTAATGAGACTCTTGAGACCAGTGTCCCGGGTATTTTTGCGGCGGGAAGTGTTATCGGAAGAACGGCCTCTGCCGGGTTGTCGGAGGAGGAGGGAAGGATTGCGGCGGATAGCACCCTAGGAAAAACCAAACTCCATAATGCCGACTGGATTCCATTTATTGTACATACCCGGCCTGAAATTGCGACGGTGGGGTGTTTCGCCGAGGAAGCTCACCACAAGGGATTCCGGGCAGTGGAGGGTCGTTGCGAGGCCAGAAGTCTTGATTATGCGCTGATGGGAGAGGGGTCTTCCGGATTTTTCAAGGTTGCCGCGGATAAAAAGAGCGGAATGGTAATAGGAGTGCAGTTGGTATCGCCCCGGGCATCCGAACTGATTTCGCTTGTGTTGCTGGCTATGAAAAAAGGGATTAAGGTTGGTGCCCTGGCTTCTCTGGCAGGGGATGGATTCAACGAGATTCAGGGCATAAGAGAGGCGGCAAAAGCTTGTAGCCGTGCATTGAAATCTCAGGCAAAAGCCCCATAAGATAGAACAAATAAGTTATCTTGACTGGTTTTCCCAGATATGTTAAAAACCAATTTTCGTGCTGTTAAGATGTTTAAAAGTATTAATTTATTGCCTCTGGTATCCAAGCAATTCTGATTTTTCCATAAGACAAAAGCTTAGTAAAAAAAGGAAACTGTTCTGGGAAAATTGGAGAGTTTTTTTCTGCGCGCGAAAGCGACCCAGGAGTATCGTTCTCAATCGCTTTGAATTTTAGGAGTTTTTAGATGGCTGAAGCCAAGGCAGTTTCAGAAGCAGGTGAGGCTAAGCCCGAAGCAAAAAAATCGGCCAAGAAAGACGAACCGAAAGATACCATCTGGTCACGGCGAGAGTTTTTCTCTCTTGCGGGCTGGGCCAGTTTCATGGCGACGCTGGGTCTTTCCACTATATATTTCACGCGTCTTCTCTTCCCTCGGGTTCTGTTCGAGCCTTCTCCTATATTCAAGGCAGGCAAGCCTTCCGATTACACGGTGGGCGAGGTCAGCACCAAATGGGTTAAGGACCAGCGCGTTTGGATCGTCCGCGATACGGAGGGGATTTTTGTGATATTTGCGCTTTGTACGCATCTGGGGTGTACTCCGCGCTGGTTGAACACGGAAGCGAAATACAAGTGTCCCTGTCATGGCAGCGGCTTCACTAAACTTGGGGTCAATTTTGAAGGTCCCGCGCCCAGGGCATTGGAGAGGCTTAAAATTGCACTTGCTCCCGATGGACAGATTATCATCGATAAAAGTAAGAAGTTTCTCTATGAAAAGGACGAGTGGAATAAACCCGGCGCGAAGTTGTTTGTCTAGTGTTCTGGAGTTCCCAGTGGCCTCCTTTTTGTTTAATCATCCTTCTTCAGGGAGGGTTTGAATTTTGGCAGCAAATAAACCGGAGATTCCCAGCTTAGCCGATATCGTGGCCAAGGTGAAAAGCGGGGAGATTTTTGATGAAATAAAAAAATCCATTATCAGTTCTCAGGTTTGGACATCGTCCTTTCGTCATGGCTATGCCGATACCCCGAGGAACCGGGTATTGCAGATTGTCAGTAACGTCTGGCTTCACCTGCACCCGGTAAAAATCCATCGGCATGCCCTCCGCATCAGGTTCACTTGGTGTATGGGCGGCATCACCTTTCTATTATTTTTATCGACGGTTGTAACGGGCGTCATCCTGATGTTCTACTATCGCCCGGTGGGCGAATATGCCTACTTCGATATGAAGTACCTGCAGTACGACGTTCCCTTTGGCATGCTGATGCGCAACATGCACCGATGGGCCGCGCATGCCATGGTTATCACTGTCTGGCTTCACATGTTCCGGGTCTTCCTGACGGGCTCCTATAAGCCTCCGCGGGAATTCAACTGGGTGATCGGCGTGTTTCTGGTGACGTTTACCCTGTTACTCAGTTTTACCGGTTACCTGTTGCCGTGGGACCAGTTGTCGATGTGGGCGGTCACCGTGGGAACGAACATGGCGCGTGCGACGCCGTTTCTCGGGCATGAGGGACCTTTTGCGGAGTTTGTGGGTGTTACTCCCCGGTATGATGCCCGGTCCATGCTCCTGGGTGGCAGTCTGGTCGGGCCACCGGCCTTGCTTCGGTTTTACGTTTTGCATTGCATTTTCATTCCTCTCGTGGCGGGGGCACTGATGATCGTGCATTTCTGGCGGATTAGAAAAGACGGTGGGATCTCAGGCCCACTCTGATTAATACCTTTTTGGCTTTAAATGCAAAAGGACAGTTTGTATGGCGGCAGAAGCTCCCAAAAAAAAGGTTGAAGGGTTGCCGGAAAAAGTTCACGTCTGGCCTTACCTGGTCCGGCTCGAGTTGCTCTGCGCGATTCTTGTCGCCATTGCACTGACCGTCTGGTCCATCGTCATCGATGCGCCTCTGGAAGAGGCCGCCAACCCCACCAAAACCCCGAACCCCTCAAAGGCTCCCTGGTATTTTCTGGGGCTGCAGGATGTTCTCGTTTACTTCGATCCGTGGTTTGCCGGCGTAGTGGCTCCTGTGTTTATCATCGTCGGTCTCATGCTGATCCCTTACCTTGACGTGAACCCCAAGGGTAACGGGTACTATACCTATACCGAGCGTAAGGTGGCTATTTGGGTTTATAGTTTTGGGTTCCTGGTTCTGTGGATTGCGCTCATCATCATGGGCGTGTTCCTGCGCGGACCGGGGTGGAACCTGTTCATGCCCTGGCAGTTCTGGGATCCGCATAAGGTTGTGGCCCTGGTCAACGTGGATCTTCCGTACGCCTTTGGTGTGCGTACCTATAATATGGCTATGCTGTTTGGCGGGGCCGTCGTCAGCGGCTATTTTGCTTTGGGGACCGCAGCTTATTTTTTCATGGAACGCAAGGCCATCAAGAACGTGGGTTTCATGAGAATGTTCCTTAAGATCCAGCTTTACCTCATCATGCTGGGAATGGTGATCAAGATTGTCCTGAGGCTGGGGTTCAATATCAAGTACATATGGGTCACCCCCTGGTTTAATATCTAGCACTCGTTCGAAGTTTATCCGGAAATCGTCCATGACTGATCCAGAAGAAACAAAACCTGAAGAAGAAAACCCCAAGGACGAAGACAAGCCTTTCGTTGACGAAGAAACTTCCTACAGCTTCCTTTTCTTTGTCGTGTCCGGAGCGCTCCTGTTCGTCACTCTGTGGTCGTTCTGGGATGACGAGTTCACCCGGCGCGGATACAAAAAACATCAGGGAGAATATTTCAAAACCCAGTATGCGCGGGCTGAGAATGATTGGCGGGCGATCGATAAGAAAATAGCCGCTAAAGAGAAGGAACTGCAGAACAGTCTGGATCAGGTAGAAAATAGTTTGGATGACTCGGATAACTACCAAAATTTACTCGACGAGGTTCGGGAGGCGGGAATCCGTCTGGGGGAGGTAGAAGAAGAAAAGAAATTTGCCGCAAGCCATTTGGATGAGGCCTACTATTACTACAAGAAGGCGATGCACGAAGGTGAAAACTTTGACGTGCAAAAGGCAAAAGTCCAGAGAATTGAAGGAGAAGTCAAGCAGTTTGACCCCATCATTGCCGAAAAAAAACAGGTTGTAGAGGAAGCCGAGAACAAACTACTTGTCCTGAAGGTTAAGCGGGATCAGCTCGACAAGGAATTACGCGACCTCACCCGGGACCGGGAAACTACAGAGCGGACCATGGATTTTTATAAACCGTTTCCGTTCATTTGGAGGCCTTCTGCCGTCGAACAGACCGTCATCCTAGGTTCTGTCAGGAACAGTTTTTCGGAGATCACTTACAAGGTCGACCGCTGCATGACCTGCCACATCTCCTACAAGGATCCTTATTACGAAAAACACAAGAAACCGCTCAAGACCCATCCCAACCTGGACATCCTGATCAAGAAGCACCCGCCGGAACGAACCGGATGCACCTGGTGTCACCTGGGGCAGGGAACGGTGACCGCACCGGCTGATCACGCCCATGGATCGCACCATGAGACGGACCAGACCACGGAAATCAATGAGCCAATTCTTCGCGGCGATTTCATGCAGGCCACCTGTCGCAACTGTCACGCTGAAGTGGTGGACCTCGAGGGGGCGCCCGTACTGTCCAAGGGAAAACGCCTGTTCATGAAGCTCGGGTGTCCCGGTTGCCATCTGGCCGAAGGCTATGCCGACGAACAAAAGGTGGCTCCCCGACTGAACCGGATTGCCGCCAAGGTCGACCCCAGCTGGTTTTACCGGTGGGTAAAAAAACCTAAGGATTACCTGCCTAAAACGAGGATGCCCGATTTTGGGTTCAACGACAAGGACGCCTTTGGGGTGGTCGCTTACCTTATGGCCTCTTCAGATAGGGGGTATGAACTTCCGGAGAAATACGAGTCGGGCGACTCTGGTAATGGAAAAAAACTTTTTGAAAGCGTTGGCTGCCTGGCCTGCCACGAGCTGGACGGACAGGGAGAGGTGTTCGGTCCGGATCTGAGCCGTATCGCCAGCAAGGTCAGTGGGGATTGGCTGGTGAGCTGGTTGAATAGCCCCAGGGCCTACAATCACAAAAGCCGCATGCCTGACCTCAGACTATCGCGGGATGAAGCTTCGGACATCACAGCCTATCTTTTAGAGCACGGGGAAAAGAAAGTTATTCCTGGGATCGAAAAGGCGATCAACAATCCGGAGTTGATCGCGTATGGGGAAAAGGTGGTCCGTCGCCGGGGCTGCTTTGCCTGTCACGATATCAACGGGATGGAAAAAGAGGGTCGCATAGGACCCGAGCTTTCCGCATTCGGACGCAAGATGATCTTGGAGTTGGAATTTGGTGATACACATATTCCGCATACCTGGGAGTCGTGGGTGCGGACCAAGTTGCATAAGCCCGACTCGTTTCGCACAGAGCGCGTTCTGGACAAGATGCCTAATTTTCATCTGTCTGATGACGATATTAATGCACTCGTCGTTCTTCTACGCGGATTTAACGGCACGAAAATTCCCGAGCAGTACAGAAGGGTAGTGTCCGAAAAGGATAGAATCCTCGAAAAAGGGCGCCGCCTGATTACCAAGTACAACTGCAGGGGTTGCCACCATGTTGAAGGTGAGGGTGGGGTCATTCAAAAATATATCAAAAAGACCGCGCTCTATCCTCCGCCGCTTGAGCTGAAGGATTACCATGTTGGTGAACGGATCAAGGGGTCCTGGCTCTTCTCGTTTTTGAAAAATCCGACGCCGGTGAGGACCTGGGTAAAAGTTCGTATGCCGACTTTCTCCTTGACCGACAAGGATGTCCGTGACCTGACCGCTTACTTTGAGGCTCTTTCCCCGGCGGAGATCAAATATGAGGCAGGGATCAATACCCAAAAGCAAACGGAGCATATCGAAGCCGGTGTCAAGATCGTTAACTATATGGATTGCGGAAACTGTCATGATGATGGTGAAAAAGGAATCGATTTTTCTATTGCCGGGGACAGATTGCGACAGAACTGGATACCAAATTGGTTGAAGAACACGCGCGATCTGATCCCATGGACGAAGATGCCGTCGCATTGGGACAGGAAGGGCGAGGAGTTCGTCGTCAAGAAAAAATTTAGTGAACTCAAGACCGCCGGGTCAGTAGATGATCAGGTACGTGCCATCAGTGATTTCCTTGTTTCCTATAACGTGGCCGAATTTGATGGGACGTTGAGCCTTGGCGATTCTGAGGGTGGTGAAGAAGGTGAGGAGGACGAGGAGGAGGACGAATAAAGCCTCCTATTGCCAGTGATTTTTAATGCATCCATTTAAATTTAAGTTAGTTTAGTATTAATTAATCTATCAACTTTTTCTTTGATTTACTCAGGGTGTTTCCATGGAAAGCACAGCGTTAGAAAATTTTCTTTTGATTGCGACCAAACCCGATAACATTCCGATTGGGGCTATGCTGGTTTTTGTCGGGTTCGTTTTCTGGATTGCCATCAAGCAAATGGTCAAAAACGACCGGCTGATCAAAGCGGGCAAGAAGGAAAAAATATGGGACGAAATGATTAAATAGTGGGCATTTTTGTCATTACAGGCGTTGCCTTTGTTATCGGGATCATTCTGATAATGCTCCTTAAGAACACGTCTCCCCCCCCGCCCAAGGAGCAGATTCATTTTGATAGTCCTGAAGATATGCCTCTTTTCCTGCGCGATCAGGAAGCCTTCAAGCAGAAGTGTCTCGATTTCCTCTATAAGTTCAATCTAGACTACCGCCATTCCATCTGGGCCAACGACAACGAGTTGGAAATCGCCATGGACGATGAAACCCCCGTGGTGGGGGGTACCTACCTGGCCCTGTGTATTATCAATCCGCCAAACAACACCGTTGACGCGATCAAGGTGAAGGGGTTTCTGGATACGGTTAAGGGGGAGGGGGCTTCAAGAGGTATCATCATCACTACCGGGTATTTCACTGATGCTGCGATCCGATCGATTGACGAGGAACCCGTCGAATTGGTCAATGTGGTGAACTTTATTACCTATCTTAAAAAATTTGAGATTTACAGTTAAGTTGTCTCCTTCCGATGCTGCAATAGCTTTGGCCAGTAATTACCACCATATCTCTGTACAAAAAAATACTTAGATTTCATAGGCTCAATTCCCTATGTTAATATTGTTTTTATGAAAATTAGTGAAATTCTGAAACGGGTTTGTCCGGCTTTTTCTTTCGAGTTCTTCCCCCCAAAAGATGACGATGGATTTGACAAACTTTTTCAATCTATCGATCAGTTGAAACAGTGGAACCCTGCCTTCGTCTCCATGACCTATGGAGCGGGAGGAAGCACTCGCGCAAAAACCATTGATCTTGTCGGGCGAATCAAGGACGAAATCGGACTCGAGAGTATGGCCCACCTGACCTGTGTTGGGCACAGTACTGACGAAATCCGTTCGGTTCTCGGGGATCTTAGAGATCGGGGAGTCGATAATGTTCTTGCCCTCAGAGGAGATCCGCCTCAGGGCAGGACTGATTTTGTGAAGCCTCAGAATGGATTTGGTCATGCATCTGAGCTGGTCAGGTTTATCCGTGAAAATTTTTCGTTCTGCATTGGTGTGGCAGGTTATCCCGAGGGACATGTTGAATGCCCCGATAAGATGTTGGATTTGGAACACCTTAAACGTAAAGTCGAGGCTGGGGCCGATTTTATAGTGACCCAGTTGTTTTTTGACAATCGGTTTTATTTTGATTTTGTTGATAGGCTACGCGGTATGGGGATCGATGTTCCCATTATCCCCGGCATTATGCCGATTCTAAGTTTGAATCAGATTAAGCGATTTACTAAAATGTGCGGTGCAACAATTCCTGAGGATCTGATTTCCCGCTTGGAATCAGTGCAGGATGACCCGGAGGCAGTTCGCCAAATCGGTATCAAGCACGCCACCGCACAGTGCGAGAGGTTATTACTGGAGGGTGCTCCAGGGATTCATTTCTATACCCTCAATCGGTCCCGTGCGACCTTGTCCGTTCTCGAGCATCTGAAAAATCTGACACTCGAGAATAAAAGCGTTCTACCTCCTCAAAAATTCTAGATTCCTGTCCTGTGCGCACAATCTTTGCGAGTCTCTTATTAGCCAGCTTGATTTTTTGGACGGGGATTATCCGGTCGGAAGGTGCTTCCCCGTTCCGTGATTTACAAGAGGATATGGTTTCCATCCCATCTGGAAAATTCAAAATGGGATGCAACCGTTTCGGAGTCCAGCACGGTGCGCCGGAACACGGGGTCCACCTCGATGAGTTCATGATCGATATATTCGAAATCACCAACAAACGATTCGAGGAGGTGATACCGGAGCACAAGTTGCGGCGCAGCGTGCTCTCTGACTGCGATGATTGTCCTGTGACCAGGATCAGCTGGCACGAAGCGGCCGACTACTGTTACCTCATCGGGAAAACCTTACCAACCGAGGCCCAGTGGGAGAAAGCCGCTGGGGGAGATAATGGGTGTGATTTTCCTTGGGGGCCTGAATTTGATTCGGAATCCTCCCAAGCTCGAGGTGGATTGAAGTTGCGTGACAATG
>CAJWLY010000051.1 GCA_913043155.1 uncultured Nitrospinaceae bacterium
GCTGGTGACGGAGGGCATGGATTTCAACGACGACCTCGAATGCATCCGAAAATTCAATTCTCTCATCATCGATATGGAAATTATTTCCCCCAAATTTGCCGAACTGGGGGATCGGTTTGAGAAGGATGCTTCTTTGGAGGATCCTGACGCCGCATCTTGGTGGGTTGATAACTGCGGAAAACTAGCGCAGGAGTGCCGGCGCGTTAACGATAAAATGCAATCGGATAAATCGCTGCGCATTCGCGTTGGCGACAGCAAAAAGGAGAAAGTGCCTTCAGGGGACACCCGCCAGAAAATCGATCTACTCGGGGTTAAATGTCCGTTCAACTACGTCAAAACCAAGCTCAAGCTGGAAACCATGGCATCGGGCGACACCTTAGAAGTCCTACTGGACCAGGGAGACCCGGAGCAGAATGTCCCCCGTAGCATCCAGAACGATGGACACAAAGTGTTGTCGATGGGCAGGGAAAACGGACACTTTAAAATGGTCATCGAAAAGGCCTGACCGTAACGAATGCTCAAAAGTATGACCGGCTTTGCCCGGTGCGAAAACCAGAATGGAGATTTCACCTGCAGGGCGGAAATCCGCTCGGTGAATAACCGGTTCGTTGACGTCAATACCCGTCTTCCCAGAACGTTGGCGGCTCTTGAACTCCCTCTTAAAAAACTGATTAAATCCCGTTGTGCGCGTGGATCGTTTGACGTCAGCGTCACGCTGGAGCGAAACGGGGAAGCGGGCATGGATTTTGAAGTCAAGCCCAATTTAGCGCTGGCCGAACAGTATCTGGATGCGTTCAATCAAATCAGGGAACACCTGGGGTTAAGTGGGGAAATTGATATCAATGCGGTGCTAGCCCTCAGGGACGTGGTCAAACCCGAGCTCCGAGAAGTAGACTCCTCCTGTGAAGAAGTGATTCTCTCCACAGTCGAGCAGACGCTCACCGAGCTTATCCACATGCGCGAGGCAGAAGGAGTTAACCTCGAAAAGGATATCCTTCAGCAAATCGACGGAATCACAAAATTGACGGAATCAATTAAGCCCCGGAAGTCTTTGGCTGTTCGGGAGTATCAAAATAAATTGAAGGAAAAAATACGCCTACTGACCGAAGGTGCGGAAACAGATGAAACCCGTATTGCACAGGAAACCGCCCTTCTAGCTGACCGTTGCGATGTAAGTGAAGAAGTGATCCGGCTAGAAAGCCATCTAGAACAGTTTCATAAGCTGGTAGCTGACAATGAGCCGCAGGGTCGAAAGCTGGAATTCCTCACCCAGGAAATCAATCGTGAAACCAACACCATCGGATCCAAAACCATCGACCTTGAAGTTTCGAGATCGGTGATCGAAATAAAGAGTCATCTTGAAAAAATTCGGGAACAACTGGCAAACGTCGAGTGAGAAACTTATAGCTATAACTGGAACGAAAATTCCCCCACCTAATGAAATCTAATGGGTTATAAGGATCCATCGATGAAAAATAAAGGCATCGTATTCATACTCTCGGCGCCATCAGGAACCGGGAAAACCACGGCCTGCAAACTGCTCCGGAAGAAACTCCCTGAACTTAAATTCAGCATCTCCCACACCACTCGTTCTATCCGAGAAGGAGAAGTTGAAGGAGTTGACTATCATTTCATCCCTCAAAAGGAGTTCCAGGAAAAAATCGAACGCGGGGATTTCCTTGAATGGGCTAAAGTCCATAGCCAGTATTATGGAACGACCTTCGAAACTGTCGACCGTCACCGCCAGAATGGAGATGACTTGCTCTTGGAACTGGACGTTCAGGGTGCTCAGACATTGAGAGAAGCAAATTATGAAGGGACTTTCATTTTTCTACTACCTCCCTCCATAAAAGAACTAGAAATCCGGTTGCAAAAGCGCAGCACAGAACCGGAAGAAGTCATAAAAGCACGGATCGAGGTCAGCAAAAACGAGGTTAAAAAGTTCAACCTCTATGACTACATACTGACCAATTCCGATCTCGAAGAAACCGCAGAAATCCTTCTTTCGATCATCCGGGCGGAACGCTGTCGCAAGAGCCGGTATCTACCCCCTTCCTCCGACATAAGAAGTCTTCTCAATTCCAAGGTGAACAGCTGATGTCTAACCTGGACTTACTCAGCCTGATCCAGGGAAAAGTCCGTTCCCTCAAAGCATACCAGGTGGAAAACATCGACTGCGCGGTCAAGTTGCATGCCAACGAAAACCCTTTCCAGCTACCGGAAGAACTTCTCTCGGGATTTAGTAAATCGTTTAAAAAACTTCAACTAAACCGGTACCCCGATCCAGACAGCCGGGCACTCAAGGAATCCATAGCAAAGAGGTTGAACGCTCCCATCGAAAACCTGATTATCGGAAATGGCTCCGACGAACTCATCCTGTTATTGCTTCAGGTTTTTTGCAACGAAGGAGATTCCATTTCCTTTCCCGACCCCACTTTCGCAATGTACAGCATCATCGCACGGGGCCTTGGACTCAACCCCTGCAGTTTCCCGCTGGATGAGCATTGGGATTTTGACGCAAGGAGTTTTTTAAAAACTGCAAATGATAGCGAATCCCGCATCGTTTTTCTGAGCTATCCAAACAACCCCACGGGCAACTGTTTTTCCGAGGACCAGGTTCGCCATGTGATCGAATGCTTCGAAGGAATCGTTGTGGTGGATGAAGCTTATTATGATTTTTCCGGCAAAAGTTTTGCCAGGAAAATTGAACAACACAACAATCTGGTGGTTTTAAGGAGCCTTTCGAAGATCGGGCTGGCCGGGCTCCGGGTCGGATTCGGCATCGCGGACCCACTGGTTATCGATCAACTCAACAAGGTACGGCTCCCCTATAACTCAAACACCGTATCCCAGACTCTGGCAGAATACCTGTTGAATCATTTTGATCGGGTCCAGCAACAAATCGACACGATCCTTGAAGAGCGGGACCGCATGATAGGGGAGTTGAAAAAAGTCGGTTCAGTTACCGTATTCCCCTCCGACTCCAATTTCATCATGTTCAGGACTGAACAACTGGCGGAAGATTTGTTTCGGCATTTGATGGACAATGGAATTCTGGTGCGAGATTTGAGCGCACATCCTAAGTTGAAGAACTGCCTTAGGGCGACCGTGGGAACCCGCGAAGAAAACGATCGGTTTCTTGAAGCAATGGCACTTGCCGTGGGGAAATGATGCCATAACAATTCCCCCAGACTCCGGCAGTCTGGGAGCCAGATTGTTTTGATCCATGAAACTTGACCTGAAAAACCTCTCCCTTGCTCTTATCGCTGGGGCAGTTTTGTTGGTCTGGATTGTGGGTGGACTGTTCTACTATCAGGCATCGATCCCTGTTGGAGAAGATACCCTCCCTGTCCGTGTACACATCCCGCCCGGCGCCACGCTGAAACAGGTTTCAATAGACCTTGCCGAGCGCCGCCTGATCCGGAGTCCCACCGTTTTTCGCCTGCTTGCCAATATCCAACGCAAGCAAACCCAAATTCAGGTCGGGGAGTACGAACTCAACTCTTCTATGCCTCCCATGGATATCCTGAAGACCCTCACCAGTGGAAAAACGGTTCTGCATCCGGTCACCATCCCCGAGGGCTACCGCATCGCCGAGATCGCCGACCTGCTTGCCAAACGCGAACTGGTGGACCAGGAGACCTTTATCAAAACTGCCCAGGACCCAAAATTTGTAGATTCTCTTGATATTCCCTCCGGTTCGTTGGAAGGCTACCTCTTTCCGGAAACCTACAATTTCAGCCGGTACACTTCCGCACAGGAAATCGTCGAGACCATGCTGAACACGTTCAAGCAGCGTGCTCTCAAACACGAACTGGTAGAGCGGACACATGCTCTCAAACTTTCTCTACACGAAGTTGTCACGCTTGCCTCCCTGATCGAAAAGGAAACCGGCGTGGACAAAGAAAGAAAAATCATTTCTTCGGTATTCCATAACCGCTTGCGTAAGGATATGCGGTTGCAAACCGACCCGACCGTGATTTACGCGATTCAGGGTTTTGACGGAAACATCCGCAAAAAAGACCTGGACATCGATTCTCCCTACAACACTTACCTTTATAAGGGCTTGCCCCCGGGCCCTATCGCAAGTCCCGGGTTGGAATCGATCACCGCGGCCCTTTATCCCATCGAAACAAATTATTTATATTTCGTTTCACGGCAGGACGGGACCCATCATTTTTCCGTCAGCCTTGAGGAACACAACCGCGCCGTTCGCAAATACCAGTTGAAACGCGTCGGGCGAAAATAAATTTCATCGGGAAAATCTAGGCTAGAAAAATTTCGTAACACCCGGACTAATAACGAAATTTTAGATTCTTCTCAGACTCAAAATTTATATGGGGAGGGAATTGGAGAGTTTTCCATCTACCGTTCGGAGTAGCCCTGCAATCAGAACCAACGTCTAGCCATAAGTTATGGGTAGCACGATATATTGAAGACCCTACTGCCAGTAAAAAAATTGACAATATCCCTGAAACATTTCATATTACCTCGTGGAACGGGATGTTCCCTTGGGTTACCGATCGATCGCTCTGCCTGAGATCCCGGTTTTAGAGCACACAATCCCCTTTGATGGGAGAAGAAACCATGACATATACAGAATTCAACGACCCGAAAACCGATCGCGCTTCATGGGCCCAGTGCATCAGCGGAACTCTAGATCAAATCCTAGCGTTTTGTCGCGAGGCGGGCAAAGAAATAGGGACCCTTGCCCGGAAAGCTCTTTTTAGAGGCGTTGAAGAAACGCGCTTTTTCTTTTCGAGGCTCACCACTGTGGATTTCGTTTGCGGAGGGCTGACCCTTACGACCATGTTTGTCGCGTCTTTGTTCCTGCTGTCAGGTCTTGGGCTCGTTAGTTATCAGGTCTTCCTCTGGTTGAAAGACGGAATATGGCCCGAGTTTCCGGTCGCGGTCGCGTTCAATTTCCTATTTGAAAACACGGGGTTGCATCAGTGGCTCAATAATCCAGAATCGTGGTTCGGGTTGCAAAAAGTATTCGAATGGCTGCTTGAAAACATTCCGCTCTCAATGGCTCTGGTCGTACCTGCCATTGCAACAATTGGAGCAATGACCTGCGTCATGGTGACAGCTCTTGCGATTCGGTACTACCAGTTCAAAAATAATGAAGAGGGTCAACCTTAGACCCGAGTCAGCTAAATTTTAATGATTTGGCAATTGTCCAGAAAGGTTTCTAGCGTTTCTGAAATTTTCTCGAATGCAGCGGGGTTAGAAACCATCTCGTCTGCCGTTTGTACATAACGGCTTGCCGAAAGACCCTCTCCGCAATGCTGAATAAGTTTTTCCACTCCCTCACAGGTTAAATCGATATGAAACTGTAGGCCAACCGCCTGGTTATTGTATGCAAACGCCTGGTGGGAACACCCTTGGCTTTCGGCTAATCTCGCACAGCTTGCTGGCAGTTCAAACCGGTCTTCATGCCAATGAAATGCTATAAACGGCGAAAGGATGCCTTTAAAAAAAGGCGCATCCACCCCCTCCCTCTCCGTCAGTGATACCGGGAACCAGCCAATTTCCTTTTCCTTATTCTTGACGACTCTTCCACCAAGAACATCGGCGATCAATTGTCCTCCGAGACAAACACCCAAGACAAACTTATCTCGTTTCAGGCATTCCTCGATAAACTTCTTCTCCCTAACCAGCCATGGGTACCCAGTTTCTTCGTAAATATTCATCGGCCCACCCATAACTACCAGCCACTCAAAATCATCGGTCGATGGAAGAGGCTCGTTATCAAAAAGATGCGTCCGGGTTATATGGAAACCTTTGTTTTTAGCCCAAGTTTCGATATTGCCCAACCCCTCGAAGGGTACATGTTGCAGGTAGTGCAGTCTCATAGCTTCCAGAATTGATTATTCGGATTTACCTTGTCTGTCTTTCCCTGTCGTTTCATTACTACTGCCAAGAAAAAAATCTATAGAACCGTCTATCTTAGAGTGGATCAGTTTTTTTAAACCGATCAGACAGAAAGAAGACGCTTAGACCTACTGTTTTCTTAGCGAGAGGAAAAAAAGCTAAAACCAGCTCTTTTTATTCTATCAACCCACAAGACTAAAAAGCCCCATCAACCCTGTTACAGGGTTGTGGGGCTTTTATCTCTTTTGTCGACCCGTCTTTTAATCATTCGGTCAAGATCGGGCATATTCCAATTCATATCGGAATTAAAGTTCGTCTTACGAAACTGAACCTTTTGGTGGACTCTCAGCTCCCATAAAGACCTCCGTTAAATTTGGAACAACTTCATATTATCATACTCCTCCCGCTATTCAAGCCTTCTTTACCTCTGTGGCTGAACACCCCCTACCCTGCCTCCAATTCCCGGAAAAGGTTGGCCTCAGACCGTTTAAAAATTGTCATCCCCGCAACCAGTGTGCCCAGAACACTGGCAGTGAGCCCCGGAATGACACCACGAATAAAACCATCGGTACTCAACCGGGCACGGACCACGTCGTTCAACATCAGGCCGCTCTGGGCAAACGCGTCTCCCATGTTTAATCCAACCTCCTGTAAAAAATAAGTACAAGCACCCCCGACCGCGCAACCGGCCACAGATCCCACTACACCCACCGCAAGAGATTCGGCAACCAACGTCAAGATCAAGCGGGAGTGGGTTTCCCCCATCGCCAGGCGAAGTCCCATTTCCCCGTAGCGATGAATTCCGTTCAGGATACCTGCATTCCACAAGACCATCGCCATCAGGAACAAAAAGATTCCAATGATGAATTTGCGAATGATCAAGAACTTGTCCGTGATAGGACGTATGTTTCTCTGATCGAGAATCGAAAGTGCCAGAGGTATATCGTCATGCGCCCAGCCTGGCGGAGAATGCTCCACAAGTCCCTTCAAACGCAATTCCAACTTAGAGCGATATTCATCATAGTCCAGAAACGAAACATGGGTTGGAAAATACCCGAGCCAATCGGTCACCATATCCGGCATGTAAAACGTCTCCTGCGCATCGGCAAGATCAATAAGAGCCATTTTTTTGTCCATGGCAAAGACCCCGAAGCGGACAAACCCAACCACCACGTAATTGTCGGTAGCCAGTCCGCCGTCGAAGGTCCGCCCGATTAAAGTTACCGGTTTACCCAACTCAAGTTTCAAGCTTTGCGCCAACTGGTAGCCCACGATAATTTCACCCCGCCGGTTTGGGAGTCGTCCATGGGTAAGCGATTCAGCAAGGTTCAAACGCTCCAATTCAGGTGAGCCTGGCGAAAGCAGGTCCAACGCCATTCCAACCACCGGAGTCTGGCTCTGGGTTTCGCCATGTTCGTCCGGAACATCCATGATGGCACCCCAGCGAATACGTGGGGTCCATTCAATTTGCGGATCGCTATTGTCCTTCAGCCAGCGCCCAGTTTCCTTTTGTGACCCCAGCGCCCGGTCCAGCGGATTCAAATGTTCCTCATCATAGAAGGGCTTGTTAACGACACGGAGATGCCCCGTATCAAGGTAGGCTGTCATGTCCATCATACCCATGAGCACCCCGTCCATGAATCCGACCAGAACGATCACCAGAGCCACCCCTACGGTCACCACAGTAAAGGGAAACAGTGACCGGGTTCGGTCGCGCAACATTCCTCTAACAAGCCAGCGGATCACACCAACCTCCTTCTCAGGAACGACAAAGCAACTCTTAGAAAAGTTAGATAATTTTGGGGCAGAACTTTTGTTACATCATTTTTCCTGTGAAGTACTTCAAACCAGAAAAAAGGACACCCCCCCCATCCCCTCTCTTAAAGAAAAGTAGAGGGATTTTCAAAAAATGGTTCTGAACTTCAGGAAATTGAATTTAGAAAAACAAATCTGCACAACTCGTAAAACGCTAAAAGTCATGTGATCCCTTTTCCTCTAAGTGCCAAGGTGGGATCGAGACGGGAAATTTTTTTTACCGGCCACCAGGCAACAAGAATCATTAAAACCACAACCAGAATCACTGACCATGTGATCTCCCAGAACTGAAAATCGAGAAATATCCGCTCGTGCACGGGCATGGTAGACGCACTCAAATGCGAAACATCGAGCCCAACGCTCTGAAACCACATGAAAAATGGAATCCCAAGAACCGCCGCAAGAAGCACGGCGCCAACCGCTGCCAGACTTCCTTCAAGGGTGAACAGGCGAACTATCTTTTGCGCATCCATTCCCAAGGCCATGAGCGTTCCAATTTCCTTCTGCCGCTTGAATACATTTAGAATTTGCGTGTTGAATACGCTCGTGCCCACAAGGAACATCAGAATTGCCCAGAGGATTCTCGAGTTGCGCCTGTCCTGCTGCAACAGCGCAAACAAATCAGCCATGAGCATTTCCACCGTATGAAACTCCATGGTTGGGACCGGCCCCCTAAACTTGCTGACAGCCACCCAGCTCACTTCGTTTGGACGCACCGTCATGGTGCGTAAGTGATCAAGTCGTATCCATACCACCCCTTCATCCACCCGCGGGTTGATGAAGTCAGCCACGTCAATTACCTGTGCGTTCCGTGCATCCACCACATTATTCCGATCGCGCCATTTAAGGACTACGGTCGAGCCTTTTTCCAAATGCGCCTTTTCCGCCATGCGCACGCCCACCACAACCGGAATCACCTCGCCCGGTTCCTGACCATAAGCCTTCAGTCCCCCAAGCGGGAGTTCAAGGAGAGACTGTTCAATCTCCATTCCGCGGAGCTGAACGGGATACAACCGCCGGTTGGGAAACAATTGTCCCTGTTGGATCAGTACCTCGGCCTTTTCCTCATGGGACAAACGGCTTAAATCATCCGAAACCGTGAGCGTTCGGTTCTCCCATTCCGTCGGAGTCAGAATATCGAAACCGGGAACCCGGTATTGCCCACCCGCTATATCGGTTATGCCCATAATGCGCGTGGCCTGTACCTGAAATCCGTTGAGCAGGGACAACATGAATATCAAAACAATAATGGTGAGCGCCGTCACAAGAACGTTTAGAAAAGCACGAACCCCCTGTCTATAAAAATTTTTCCAGGCGATCCCAAGAATCA
>CAJWLY010000052.1 GCA_913043155.1 uncultured Nitrospinaceae bacterium
TCGATTGAAACATCCGCGCCAGCACCGCTTTGGTGATATCGTCATGGGTTGAACCCAGCCCGCCGGTCGTAACGACAATCTCGGCACGCTCCAAAGCCTGTTCGATTGCGTCGACGATGGCACTTTCGTCGTCGCCCACCGAGGTCATCCGCGGTACGTCGATCCCCAGGGAATGAAGTTGCCCGCTCAGATATCGCGCATTGGTATCCTGAATGAGGCCGCTCACCACTTCGTTCCCGACCGTGACAATTTCCGCCCGTATAAGACCTTTTTTACTTTTAAACATGGATAAACTATGTGTTATTTTCAGTTCATTAAACAAGCCCAGTCTAGACGCACACCACGAATCGCGTTAACCTAATCTCCAAAAACACGGCGGGGCACGCTCATCGTCACTATTTTAAGCTTCTAGAGCGGTTGGACAAGCGCTTTTCGTTAATAGGAACAACAAAAACCACCACTAAAATTTGAGCAATTTGCAAAAAAAGACTTCCACAACCATTTTTTTATAAAATGATTCAGACAATGGACAGTAACGAAATCTCTCTAATTCCACTTTTAAAGGGGATCAGAAGGATTTCACAACAATAAGGCCGGCCCCGCCTACAAAGCAGAAACCAAGAAACCACATCAACAAAGCACACAATCTTTATGACTCAAGATTCTTCTCCGGGACCATCAGGGTTCCTCTACCAGACTTACCGGTGTGACTTGTGGCGTGGCTTCTTCGATGGTGCGTTGAGCGCTGGGGCGCAAACATTCTCTCTGTTCATTGCCATCCGTTATTATAGTGCAGGGGAAGGTATTAAGTCCCTCATCGCCGGCGCTCCATTCATGGGGATGATCCTTTCTCTTCTACTAGTCCACCATTTATCGGGCAAGGGACTAAAAAAATCAGCGTGTGGAGCGTGGCCTTCGGTGATAACAGGAATCTGCTTGATCGTAGCCGCCTGGGCACCATCTCTGGAACTTTTCGCTCTGGCGGTCATTGCGGGTTATATTTTTCGAGGCGCCCTGCTTCCTTTTCTCACTTCAATCTATCACGACAACTATCCACATGATCAACGCGGATTTTATTTTTCGAAGCCATTACTAATGACTGTCGGCATCTCTGGACTGTTTGGATATGTCGGATCGTCCCTGTTAGAAGTCAGTTTAAATTATTACAACTGGTTGTTCACCTGGTTGGGGGTATGTGGACTCGCCAAGGCATGGGCAATTTATTCGATGCCTTCGCAAACGCTCGAGGGCAGGTCGCATGATCATCCTTTTGGAAATCTCAAATACGCCGTTCAGGATCGGGAGTTTGGCTATGTTCTGTTCACCTGGTTCATCATGGGGTTCGCCAACCTCTGGATTCTACCGTTGAGAGTAGACTATGTTGCTTCTTCCACCTACGGTATCGAGGCGTCTCCCCTGATGGTCGCTCTGATCATCACGATCGTTCCCGAAACGATGCGCTTCTTCTTTATTCCTTTCTGGGCACGCCTGTTCGACCAAATGAACTTCGTTGTCCTTCGTATGATACTGAACGTTTTGTTCGGTACTGGGATAGCGTTATTTTTCATGAGCAAAAACTTGATGGTGATCGGAGCCGGATCGGCCTTGATCGGTATTTCCTTTGCCGGCGGCAGTATCGCCTGGAGCTTGTGGGTCACCAAATACGCACCGCCGGGAAGAGTGACGGCCTATATGTCTGTCCATGTCTGTCTCACCGGCATCCGAGGAACTATCGGACCCATGATTGGATACTGGGCTGCTGCACAGATCGGCACCACAATGACCGGCTGGGTCTCCTGCGGAATGATGTTTCTGGCCACGGCTCTACTCGTCCCGGAAATCAAGCGCGGCCGGCGGCCCCCTCCAACCTCTTGATTGCTGATGATCCATTCCGTAGACAAGTAACACGGACCGGTGCGGGACTGGACAAGAAAAATCTACTCAATCTTTTGTTTTTAAACGACTATTTTGATATACTCGTAACAAATAGATAGTCGAAATTGTTATAAACTTAGTTATCAATCACCGTTTAACCCTGATTGATACTGTACTCTGCCTGCCCTGGTCGATTAACATCAGGGTATCTGCGGGTATAAGAGACTTTTTCTAAGGGGGAAGCCATCTTGAGCAGGCCGCTAGTTGGGATCATTATGGGTAGCGATTCGGATCTTCCTGTTATGGAAGAATCGAGTAAGGTTCTGGAAAAATTTGGAGTGGCTCACGAGGTGATCGTTGCCTCAGCGCACCGTTCGCCGGAACGCACGCGCAAATACGTTCATGAAGCGCCCAAACGTGGGATTAAGGTCCTGATAGCTGGAGCTGGAGCCGCGGCACATCTTGCGGGTATGGTCGCGGCGGAATCGACCCTGCCTGTAATCGGCGTTCCCATCGATTCGTCGCCACTCAACGGACTCGATGCCCTGCTGTCGACTACGCAGATGCCGGGCGGTGTTCCAGTCGCCGGAATGGCTATTGGTAAGGCGGGTGCGAAAAACGCGGGGGTCCTTGCGGCGCAGATCCTCGCGTTGGGTAATAAAACTCTCAATCAGAAGCTGGTCAAATATAAAAAAGATCAAGCTAAAGAGGTCGAGCGCAAAAGCCGCAAGCTAAAATCGGACCATGCCGGAAATATTTAAGATCGACCCTGAAGATGAAGGTTCACTTAAGAGCCGGTCGAAGCAAATAAGGGAGACTCTCCGCCAGGGTGGGGTAATTGCTTTTCCGACCGATACTTTTTACGCCCTAGGGGCGGACCCATTCAACGAGCGGGGAGTCTGTAAAATTTTCAAAATCAAATCTCGCGAGGCAGACCAACCGCTTCTGGTTTTGGTGGCTTCCATCGCCCAAGTAGAGTGTTTGGCGGTCGCTCGGTCACAGGAAGCGGACCAATTGATGCGGGAATGCTGGCCGGCACCATTGACTCTGATCCTCAAGGCGGTACCCGAATTGCCGAAACGTCTAACTGCAAACACAGAAACCATTGGCGTACGGTTACCAAAAAACGACTGGACGCGCCGATTGATCGAGGTGGCAGGGTGTCCGCTGACGGCGCCCAGCGCCAACAAAAGTGGTGAGAAAAACCTGCGTACCGCCGATGAAGTAAGGCGGTCCCTCGGAGACACGATCGATCTCATCATAGATGCAGGCCCAGCCCCAGGAGGAAAGGTGTCGACCCTGCTTGACACCACGGTTTCACCACCGGTTCTTATCAGACAAGGAGCGGTAACTCGAGAGAAAATCGAGTCTATTCTTAAAACGGAGTGTAGTCCCGCTTCCTAACGGCCGGAAAGCACCCTTCTTTTACGGGGCAAGTTATGATTTTTGGAATCGGAATCGACATCATCGAAATCGAACGAATCAAACATTCTATACAAAAATATTCGGAACGGTTCGAGCGAAAAGTTTTTACTCAAAGGGAAATCGATTACTGCCGCTCGCAGGCCGATCCGAGCAAGCATTTCGCCGCCCGCTTCTCCGTAAAGGAAGCGGTCCTGAAAAGCCTCGGCACGGGCATGGCTGGGGGAATCGCATGGAAAGATATTGAGGTAGGCCACCAAAGATCGGGGCAACCCGTTCTCAATCTTTATGGAAAGGGGAAGAAACTGTTCGACCACCTTAAGCTCAAAACCATCCACATCTCCATCACCCATGACAAACAGTATGCTGCCGCTCAGGCCATTGCCGAAAAATAAATTGGGTCAATTTCCGCACCCTCCCCTGCCTTCCAAGTATCGCATCATCATTCCTTTTCACCCATCTAGCGTCTTATGAGCAAAAAATGGAGGCCTTTATCGAAGGCACGGCATCTTTTGGAATGCGCAACGTTCCGGGCACTTATCTTTTTTTTACGACCTCTTTCGGCAAAAACGGTCTTTCGGCTGGGGCAAGCCCTCGGAGCTTTATCATACAACTGGGCGAAAAAGCGAAAACAGATGGCGCGCATCAATCTGGATATCGCCTTTGGCTATGAAAAATCGGACGCAGAGAAAAACCAGATCATCAAAAGTTCGTTCACTCAATTAGCTGTGTCAGCGCTTCAGTGTCTCTGGGTCTGGACGGATCCGCAAAGGGTTCATCAACTGATCGAAGGTGAACCTGCCGGACTGGACCAGCTGAAAGCTTGCAAAAAGCGCGGCAAGGGGGTTTTCTTTCTGACGGCCCATTACGGCAACTGGGAGGTCATGGGTATCGACCACGGATACCGGGGCGTGTGCAACCTGAATTCGATCATCCGGCGCCTTGACAATCCTTATCTGGATACGATGGTGATGGGGTTCCGCACGGTTTCGGGCAATGGTATTTTTTATCGCGATGAATCCCCCCTTCTAATTGCGCGAGCTCTTAAAAATAATGAAGCGGTAGCTGTAATGATGGATCAGAACACTGCAAAGGGCGGGATCTTCGTAGACTTTTTCGGAGAGAAGGCCGCCACCGCGCGCTCGGTCGCTCTTTTGAGTCACCGCACCGGTGCGGCAATCCTTCCTCTGTTCTCCTATCCCACAGGAAAAGGGACCTACCGTATCGAATATGGGCCCGAACTCAAACTGGAAAAGTCTGACGATAAGGAGAGAGACATTCTCCGATGGACACAAGAATGTGAGCAGTTCATCGAGAAGGTTGTTCGAGGCTACCCTGATCCCTGGATGTGGTCTCATCGGCGGTGGAAAACACGCCCGTTGGAAGAGCGGGGAAGGAGGGTTTATTAAAAGAGGCTAAACGGCACAAAAATGGACTACAGCTCCTCAGCGGCGAAGGCTTTGAGTTTAGTGCGCAGGCGAAACATGGTTTTAGAGTGGATTTGTGAAACGCGGGATTCGGTGACGTTCAGCACAACACCGATTTCACTCATGGTAAGTTCTTTATAATAATACAGTGAAATCACCAGCCGTTCTTTTTCAGGCAGGGTATCGATGGTTTTGGCTATGATCTCTTTCAGTTCATTGAGGCGGAACTGGACCTGCGGATCGGCATCGCCTTTGCCTGCCAGGCAGTCAAGCAGGCTTTGCTGCCCGCCGGTCTCCTTGCTGATGCTCAGGTCGTCGAGACTGAGTACCGGCATGCTTCGTGTTTCGTTCAAGGTATCGAAAAATTGCTCGAGGCTAACTCCCAATTCCTTGGCAACTTCCTCATCTTCCGGGGGACGACTAAACTTTGCTTGGAGTTTCTGTACCACCGCATCTATTTTGGAAGCCTTCTGGCGAATGGATCTGGGCACCCAGTCCATCGATCTCAGTTCATCGAGAATGGCGCCGCGCACTCTGAATTCTGCGTAGGTTTTGAATTTGGCTCCCCGGGTCGGATTGTACTTTTCTATAGCATCAATCAAACCCAGAACACCCACGCTGATTAAGTCCTCCACTTCAATATGTGGGGGCAGGCGCAGAGCAATCCGGTTAGCCACGTATTTGACCATGGGGCTGTGTTCTACGATCACCGCCTCGCGGTTCTCCAAGTTGATTTCCATTTCCTTGACTGCCTGAAATTTTTCAGCCATTCAATTTATTTCTCCCCCAAAACAACCCGGCACCTACACCCCGCATCAAATAGCAATATGATAGTAACCAAAAAAATACTACAAGCACCGGACAGCAACTTCCGCCCTGAATACCACTCTATTGAATTAAAAACGCGTACGCCAAAACAGCGTCCGCTGGTCTTCGCCAACGACAGGCCGGTTTTCATCTACCATCTTCTGAGCCAATTGGTTCACGCACTGACTAACCTTGGCGTAGGGATACAGCTCCATAAATGCCTTCTGTTGACGAACGGCTTTGGAGACGTTTGAATCGGATAGAATAAATCCAAGATATTCCACAGCCACGTTCGGCAAAAACCGGTCGGTCACCGTGGTGAGATTGTGAAAAATCAACTGGGCCTCTCTTTCGGCCCCGACGGAATTGACGATCAAGCGAAAATGTTTTTGCGCGTGTTTGGTATACAGGGTTTTGATGAGTGCGTAGACATCGGTCAAGGAAGTGGGTTCGGTGGTGGCAACCAACAAGGTTTCGTGCGCGGCACTGCAAAAATAGGTAACGTTGGAGGAAATTCCCGCGCTGGTATCAAAAATGAGGAAATCGTATCCGCTACTGATCCTGTCCAACTCGTCCATGAGCACTACTTTCTTTTCCTGGTCAAGTTGAGTCAGTTCCTGGAGCCCATCTCCCGCTGGAAGCACTCGAATATCGGCCGGACCGCTGACAATGATTTCTTCAACGCTCTTTTCCCCAGACAAAACATGGCCAATGTGAAACTTGGGGCTTAGACCCAGAAGGATATCGATGTTATTGAGCCCCAAGTCCGCATCCACCACCAGAACTTTTTTGCTCCGTTTGGCGAATGCATAAGCGAGGTTGGCGACGATGTTGGTTTTACCGACGCCTCCCTTCCCGCTACTTACAGCTAACACCCTGAGGGAGGAAGGTTTCATTTCGTTCGATCCAGTTCTTTTAAAAGTCCTTACCTGATTTCCTAAGACCACGATTCGACCTTTTATTTAGCTTTATTTCAGTTAAAAATCAAACGAAACACCATGGGTTTATAATCAATTTCATGCGTCAAAAAACCCATCAAAAAACCACTCTAAAAAAGATGTTGCAAAGGCCATACCGAAAATTGAGGTTTTATTATAAAAAAATGGAAAATAGGGAGTGTGTATGCGGAATGCTGGTAGGGAGAAACACTGAAAGATCCGACCCACTATTTCTCTTGGAATAGTGGGAAGGTTCCCCAAAAGAAAATGATGCCACGCTTGGAGAAACGGGAGTTTCTGGGGTGAATCAGGTGAGAGACCGCACGCGCTCTATGGGGGTCACGATACTGGTAAGGCGCACGCCGAATTTCTCATTTACAATCACGACCTCCCCTCTCGCCACCAGCTTACTATTGATGAGGACTTCGAGCGGTTCGCCCACGAGCTTGGTCAACTCGATCACCGACCCCTCCCCTAGCTGAAGCAGGTCGTTGATTAGTATTTTACTGCGACCGAGTTCGACTGTTACCGTAAGAGGAATATCAAGAATGAGATCAAGCTTATTGGCATCAACTTTTTCTTTCTCGCAAACAACATCATCCAAATCCTCTGGGCCGACTTCGTCACCGCCGACATCCTTAGATTCTTCTAGCGATTCAAACTCCGGGCTCGCATCATCCTGCATGGATTTGTCCTTCCCTTTCTACGATTTCAGTGACTCGGATGGCCTTGGCCCCTCGTGATACGCTGGGAAATCCTTTAAATTTTGGAATTCCTTCAACTTTCATTGACAAGGGATCCGTGATGTCGCTCCCAAGCATAATCGTGTCGCCCGGCTCGAATTCAAACAAACGCCTGGGAGTAATATCGGCGATACCCAGTTCGGCAACCATTTCCACCTCGGTCTGCAAAAGCTTGGTGCGCAAGCGGCGAACCCAAGCTTGATCCACCGTTTTTTCACTCTGAAACTGGGTTTTGAGTTTTGGAATAACAGGCTCGATTACCGTATAGGGAAGACAAATAGTGATCGAACCCGAGATATTTCCCAGTTCAATCTCGAACAGGGTCGCCAACACGGTATCTGTTGGTGAAGCAATCGCTGCAAACCGCGGGTCCACTTCCGCGCGCACATAATTTGTAGATACGGCATGTACAGGATTCCAAACCTTCTCCAAATCTTCCAACGCGCCGAGCACCACTTTCTTCGCCATCCTGATTTCAATGGCACTGAAGTCGCGACCTGTAATCTTGGTCTCCCACGATCCTGTTCCGCCAAAAATGGCGTCAACAACCGCAAACACCAGTTTGCTCTCAATGGCTATCACCCCCTGTCCACGCAGAGACTCCATGCGAAAGATATGAAGACTGGATGGCACCGGAAGCGAGCGCTGGAACTCATCAAACTTAACGATATCGGTTGACACCACGCGCATATTGGCCGCTTTTTGCAACATGCCGGAAAAGGTATTTCGGAACAACTGGGAAAATTTTCGATTGATGGTGTCCAGCATGGGAAGTCGACCGCAAATCTTTTTTTCATGGCGGGTGAAGTCATAGGGAGTAACCCTTGACCCCTTTCCCGGTTGGTCGGTTTCGGTCTCGACCTCACCTTTGCTGACGCCTCTCAATAATGCGTCGACTTCATCCTGAGACAATATTTCACTCACGGGTGCTCCTTAAATCAGGGGTAGGCCGGTTCTTTTCGTTGGAACCACCTCAGGTCTATACGAACAAAGATAAGCTCATAAAATTCAATCCATGACCCCCCTTTACACAAGGGAGATGCGAAGCTACTGGAAACGCAACTTTTTTTACTATTAAAAATTATTGTATTTAAATTCATTATAAACTTCTTCTCTTGCCCCCATTGCTCAGCTGGGTAGCTAATCGAGGGTGAAAATATCCTCCTTTTGACGCCTGAACCCACATTTCCATATATTGCGGCTCCATTTCTTTTCGGATTTAGTTGAAAAATTCTTCACTTTTTAATGGAGGGTTACGACCAGAACAAGGGCTTAATTCCAACAATATGGATCAGAAGTTTTGTAGCGATGGTGATTCCGACAATTGAATCTAAATTCACAGCCGGGATTTCTAAAGGCCCCCCTCACCCTTCTCAACCTCCACATTGATTGAAGCTCTAAATTGAACATAATTAAACTATTTAGCGCCACAAAATAAGGCAAAAAGCTTTATTTAATAGTTTGCCTGCCTAGACCAAGTTTTGTTCCCTTCTTGTAAATACCTGTAGACAAAGAAGAAAACATGCAACCGTCTGAGGATCTCAGTTTGGCACAATTGTTGAATATTCTTCATGAGGTGGTGGGTGATATCAACTCGTCTCCATCCACAGGTCGAATAGATTGGCTACTGCCGCCCTAATGTGGGCTTTGGTCCTATAAAAAAAATCAGAATCACTTGGATGCCATTTGGGACAATAAATCGATACTTTAATCCGCTGAGTGAGCACTTTTCTGCAGGTAGGTTAAGCAACTCCAAGCTTAAGAAAGGAAATTAAATTATGAAGAAAGTTGAAGC
>CAJWLY010000053.1 GCA_913043155.1 uncultured Nitrospinaceae bacterium
CCCCTCACGTCGCTTAATCCTACCATCGGCGCCGGCATGGTTGTGGGGCTGGTCGAATCCTATCTCAGGAAACCCAAGGTCAGCGACTTCGAGCGGCTCCGTGAAGATATAGCTTCCCTGCCCATGTGGTGGAAAAACGGTGTCGTACGTGTGCTCCTTATTTTTTTCTTTGCCAATGTGGGTTCTGTAATCGGGACCTATGTGGCCGGGGCTTCCATCATTCAACAGGTTTTCGGGTAGTTCTTCCCAGGCTATTCCCAATCTGTGGTTGCGCGGCCTTCTACTCCACACCTAGTCGATAGGGATTTGCTGAAATGGGTAAAGCCTGAAATATTTCTGGTTAATACCATTTAAAGAACCGTGGGAGGTGAAGGGCAGCCGAAATCGATTATATCGAACTGTTTTCTAACCCTAGGATGCGGGTGATGGGAAAGAAGGATAATCAGTCTAAGGACGGGTACTCACAGAAGGACTGGGAGCGCCATTATGAAATGGATGACCTGCACTGGGACCTCGGGAAAGCAGCTCCACCGTTTGTCCGGTTGTGGCAGGAGAAAAATATTTCTCCGGGGAACGCGATCGTTCCGGGTTGCGGTCGCGGACACGAAGTACTCTTTCTGGCAGAACGAGGTTTCCAAGTAACGGCTGTGGATTTCAGCCGCGGTGCGGTGGAATTCCTCACGACCGCTCTTGCCAAGAGAGCATTCGGAGGCCGGGTACTGCATCAGGATTTCTTTGAATTGGACCCGGTGTACGACAACAGCTTCGATCTTTTGCTTGAGCACACCTTTTTTTGCGCTATCAGTCCCGCCATGCGGGAACAATATGTCGCCACCGCCGGGCGCCTGCTCAAGCCGGGATCGCTCCTGATCGGTTTGTTTTACGAAACCGGAGAAAAAGATGGGCCGCCGTTCAATACTACTCGAAAGGATGTCGTGGACAGTTTTTTTGACCAATTCACGATCGAGACGCTAGATAAAACCCGGCATTCAGCTGAGCGAAGACAGGGCAAGGAATGGCTGGGAATTCTTAAGAAAAAGTGAGTCTGGAGGAGAAAAGCGCATGGAGATAACCTGTATAATGTAAGTGGTGATCTGAAAATTATCGTTCCTTTAAACTCTGAGACCTATGCAGGAGCCGTGGATTTTCCAATGGGCAATCTAAAAAAAATTTATTCTGGGATTTTCCGTGACGGCGGGGCAGGGAACGCTGCTAGGCGCCGGTACCGCGAACGGCGAAAGAAGCTGATGAAGCGGGAAGGGAAGTTGATGGCCATTACCGGGGTTCCTTATGGCCCGGGACAGGAAACGGTTTGGTCCTACGCGCATTGTCCCACGTATCAAGAACCCGCCATCATGTATCTCACCGGCGTTAACCAACCTAATGTCATTCTCCTGTTGGATCCTGGATCGAAAGAATCCGATGAGATCCTGTTTGTGGATAAAAAGGATTCATCTAAAGAATTTTGGGATGGTGTGCGGTTTGGGGTGGGAGATCCTAAAAGTATCCGCGAGGTCCGGCGGGTCACTGGGGTTAGGGATGTTCGAGGCATTCAGAGCTTTGGAGAAGTTCTCAAGGTACGATTCAAAAAGCGAAGAAGTAAAAAGCTCGGGACTCTATGGATGGAGGGAGTCTGGAATGGAAAGATCCGGGAAATAAAAACCGATCATAATGGAAAATTTAAAGCTCGACTTGTGCGCTGTTTGCGATCGTTGGGAGGGTCGGCGCCGGTGTTATGCAACATCATGAAGAGCCATTTCGAACTCCGGCTCCCACTGGATTCCCACGATGTGGAAAATACGCTGGATGCACAAAAAATTGCCGGAAAGGCGTTCAAGGAAACGCTGCGCAATTTTTATCGTTTTCAAAAAGAATATCAGGTGCAGGGATTTCTCGAGGGAAGGATGCTTGAGGAATCGCCCTACGGCCTTAGTTTTCCCTCCATCATCGCTTCGGGAAAGAATGCCACGGTATTGCACTATGTGAAGAACGACGATTCGTTTTCCCACAACGAACTGGCTCTTCTGGATTTTGGGGTCCGGTGGATGACTATGCATGCTGATATCAGTCGCACGATTCCTGTGTCGGGAAAATTCAACCCGATGCAGAAAATGTTATATGAGATTGTTTTGCGAGCCCAATCGGCAGTGCAGAGAAAGGCGCGAAAGGGAGTGACCATCGACGAGCTTAACGATTGTTGCTGGGGTTCTATTAATCGTGGCTTGGAGCGAGTATTTCGTAAAGCGGGTGGAGAATTCAAGCTGAAATACAAAGAGCGCCCGCATGGGGTCAGCCATCTCATGGGTGAGCAGGAGCACGACGGCGATCCATTCCGCAATTATACCAAGGAACCGATGCGGGAAGGGTGGATGATAAGCAACGAACCGGGGTTATACGGGCAGTTTTACATTCGGCTGAACGGGCGGGTCTACGATGAAGAGATTGGAATCCGGATCGAGGATAACCTTTTAATCACCAAGACAGGGTGCCGGAACCTATCGAAGTCGATTCCAAAAACCGTGGAACAGATCGAGTGCTTGATGTTGCACCGAAATAGAGAGCGGTAAAAACGACTGGGGAACCTTTTTGCAAGCTCAGAGTTCCCTAAGGGTAGCAAGAACCTCTTCCACGTGACCCTTGACTTTTACTTTCGGGAATATTTTCCGGATCACGCCCTTCTTGTCGATGATGAAGGTCGATCGGACGATTCCCATGAATTCTTTTCCATAAAGCTTTTTTTTCTGCCACACGCCGTATTTATTGGCGACCTTCTGGTTTTCATCCGCGATCAAGTCGAACGGCAGGTTGTATTTGTCAATGAACCTCCGGTGCCGTTCCTCGGAATCAACACTGACCCCAAGGACAACTGTGTGCTTGAGTTTTTTGTGTTGGTCTCGAAAATCGCAGGCTTCCGTGGTGCATCCTGGGGTCATATCCTTTGGGTAAAAATATAGAACCACATTTTTTTTATCCCTAAATGACCTTAGTCTAACAGTTTCTCCGGCTTGGTTCTTCTCCGAGAAGTCAGGCGCTTTGTTTCCTTCCTTAATCATTTATCCAAAAAAATATTTCAGTTGGGGAGTTTGCTCAGTAGAGCATCGAGTTTTTGATTCAGGCCGTTCAGTGTTGCTAATTTTTTCTCATCGGAAGATTTTGCTAAATTATGAATCATCCTTCCATCTCCTAAGATACCTAGGATTTCGTCATAGATGGCCTTGGTCGGATACTTTCCTTCATTGCATAACGTTTCGAATATAACGGTAGCCCTGCTCAGTTTGCCGTCGATTTGCAATCCGAGCGTCGATTTTTCCTTAAGCCCTGAGGATTGTTCCATAAAGGTCCATACTCCGCCTCTGCCCATGATGACTTGAAGGCTCCCGTTTAAATCTTCGGAGGCGCCGTGGCAAGGATGCTTTTGTGCTTGCGCAGTAAGGGGTGATAGAAGGAGCAGTAAAATGAGAAACACAAATACTTTTTTTACAAAGGCACTGTGGTGCCACGGGTGGCTCAGGTTATCAGGCATCCGTTTTTTTCTCCCTTAAGTCGAAAGAGTTCTAAGTTGTCAAAAACCGTAGAAGAAAGGGCTATCCGGGGACGCTGGACGTCTAACAGGAATCACCTTTCTTGTCAAATTTCATACGCTTTCTGGAGTTTCCTGGGATGTGAAAAAACGCTTCTATGGAATATGTGTTTCATGGAAATTTCTGAGAGTTTGGTTATTGAATCAGTTTTTTATACGCCTCCATTGTTCTAATAGGTTCGAATACAGCGTTCTCGTGGACGGCCTGTTTGATGGCCGGATTCAGTTCGATTGCGATTTCAATATTTTTGAGTCCTTTCCCATGGTCTCCGTTTTTAACATAGGCTTGCGCTAGAAGAATGCGGTGCGCCAGAATTTCATCATGACGGGGATGAGAAATAAGAAGGCGCTCCAAGATGGAGATGGTTCGGCCGGTATCACCGTTGTTGTAGTAAGCGGTTGCTGTGTTGAGCAGGCTGGGCAAGTGGTTTGGATTTATACGCAATGCCAGGCTGTAGAGGGCGATCGCCCGTTGGAACATCTTGTATTGTGCAAAAATTTCCCCCTTGCGGTTCAAGGCCTCGGCGGGTTGAAGGAATAACTCGCTTGGACTCAACGGAGCGGTTGTCGAACCTGCCGTTTCGGGAAGCTCGTCGAGCGACTGACGAGCAATTCCATTGGGATCGCTTAGATTCAGAGCTTTTTGATAGTATTTGCGAGCCTCGGACAGGTGTCCCCGCAGGACTTCGATGTCCCCCAGCTCTTGGTAGCCCTTAGCGGCCTGTGGGTCTGCTTCCCCGACGAGGGTAATCATCTGCTTCACTGCCTCTTCTGAACTGTTTATACGTAGTAGAAAACTGGTGAGGCCGATCAAAACTTCCTTAATTTTGAGGTCATCCGGTTTTATTCGAGCTGCCGTTTCGATTTCGATTAGAGCGAGCCCGTACTGTTCAGACTGGTAAAGCGCTTTGGACCGGCCCACATGGTATGCGTGGGGTACGATCTCCAAGGGCAGTTTATCGAGCGCGTTTTTGCTTACATATTCCATCAACAGCTTGGCCGAGTGCAGCTTAGGGTGTTCTTTCCGGGTTTCAAGGACTTGCGTGATTTGTTTTTTGGCCAAGTCAGATTTTTTTTGAGCCGCGTAGAGATAGGCCAACTGGTATCCGGAGTCAACATCCGCTGGATCAATAGATAGGGCTTGCTGAAAAGATTTTTCTGCTTCACTGTACTGGTTCAAGTAATAAAAGTTCATTCCCCGTTCGTAATGATATCGGGAATTCTTCGGGTCGAGTTCGGCGGCGGTGGCGAGGGACCGATTGGAAAGCCGCATCTCTCCCATGGCGGCCAAAGTTTGCGCATATTCGTAATGTGGTTCCGGAGAATGGCGGTGGATCTCTTCTGCAATCCGGCAACCCTGCATCGAAAGTTTCGGAACTCCCAGGTGGCGATACACTTCACAGAACCCATAATGCAGGCCGGGATGGCGTGGGTGGATCATTTGTCCTGCGTTGAGAGCGGACAGTGCCTTGATGTATTCACCCATTTCGTTCAATATCAATCCCTTCATTACATGCGGCGTGCTTTCTTTTGGAAACTTCCTGATTTTTTGCTCTAGGATTTCCAAGGCTTGCAAGTGCTTTCCTTCCCGTGCCAGTTGATGGGCTTTTATGAATTCTGGGTCCTTTTTCTCTTTCGACTGGACAAGATCCCAAAACACGATATTTTTTCCGGGAAAAGTGGCGTGTGCCCGGTAGGGTGCGATGACTGTGATCAGCAGGGCCAATATGGCGATTTTAAAAACGTATTTCATGAAACCTCTCTTGGGAATGGTTAATTTGTATAGCGGACTGCCCGTATCGCTCTGCGGGACTTGGATTTTTTGGAACTGCTGAACCGTTGTCCGGTATTCAAGACGACGCCGAATGCATTATAATTTCCGTTCTCTTCGCCGGACCATAGGGAGCCGCTCCCGTTTTTTGTGAAAATAGGGTCGATGTGAATGGTCATCTCACGGCCTACCTGTTTGCTATTTACTTTTTCGGCTTCGTAAAGGCTTTGCAGTTCTTTGACGGTTGGTGCCCGCCAGTCGCGGTAATCGGTGAATCCCTCACCGTTGAGTTGGGCAATGAATTTTATGGCCTCGAACCAGGTGAGCCACGATCCAGCCTGAATGTATGAATCGGCTTGCATCCACATGAGCCCGGTTTGGGTGTCGGTAACGGTTCGATCTCCGTTATCCTTGAACCGTTTATCCTCAGACCAGATCGATTCGGTTGCGCCCTGTCCAGTAAGGGCCGCTATGAGTCCCGCGACTACCAGCAGGGTAGCCAGACTTTTTGAGAGGTTTCCGTTCAACTGACTTAACTAATCCTTTCCTTGAGCAGTTTGTTGACCAATGATGGATTGGCTTGACCTTTGCTCTCCTTCATGATCTGGCCTACCAGGAAACCAAAAACTTTTTCCTTTCCACCCTTGTATTGCTCTACCTGTTCCGGATTGGACTCAAGAACTTGGTCTACCAAACTTTCAATGACCGACGAATCGATGATCTGCGTCAGCCCTTCTTCCTTAACAATGGCCTTGGCAGGTTTGCCGGTCCGATACATGTCTTCGAATACAGTTTTGCCCATTTTAGCGTTGATCGTTCCCTCGTCAATCAATTTCAGCAAGCTGATTAGGCCTTCGGGTTTTACCGGGCATGTCTCAATTGAATGCTGGTTGTTTTTGAGTTCCCTGAGAAGTTCTCCCATGATCCAGTTGCTGATGATTTTGGGTTCGTTATGCAATGAAACGCACTCTTCATAATAGTTGGCCATCGCGCGTGATGTAGTGAGTACGCCGGCGTCGTATTCCGGGATGTCGTACTCGCCTACAAACCGTTCTCGCTTTTGCTCGGGCAGCTCAGGAAGTGTTTTTCTAATTTTTTCAATCCATTCGTTGTCAACGACCACCGGGACCAAGTCTGGTTCCGGAAAGTAACGGTAGTCGTGAGCCTCTTCCTTGCTACGCATGGAAAAGGTGATGCCTTTGGTCGAGTCGTACAGCCGGGTTTCCTGAATAACCTGGTCTCCCTGTTCCAGAATTTGTGTTTGTCGTTCAACTTCATACTCGATAGCCCGTTGTACGAAACGGAACGAATTGAGATTTTTCAGCTCGGTACGGGTGCCGAGCGCTTTTTGTCCAACCGGACGCAACGAAATATTGGCGTCGCAACGCAGGCTTCCCTCTTCCATGTTGCAATCGCTTACCTCGGAGTAATCTAGGATTGCTTTCAGCTGAGTCAGATACTCCCGCGCTTCTTCAGCGGAACGGAGATCCGGTTCGCTGACGATTTCGATCAGCGGTACCCCGGTACGATTGAAATCAACATAACTGTGTCCCGGGCTTCCCAGGTTTTCGCCGTGGATCAGTTTTCCCGCGTCTTCTTCCATGTGAATGCGGGTGAGTCTGATTCGCTTCTTCGTCCCGTTGATCAGGATGTTTATATGCCCTTCTAATCCTAGAGGTAGTTCGTATTGTGAAATCTGATAGCCCTTTGGTAGGTCCGGATAAAAATAGTTCTTGCGTGCAAACCGATTCCTTGGAGCGATGCGGCAATGTGTGGCTAGGCAGGCCCGCATAGCCAGGTGTAACGCTTTTTTATTGAGGACGGGTAGAACGCCGGGCATACCCAGACAGATCGGGCAGGTGTTCTCATTAGCGGGTCGGCCAAACTCAGTTGGACAGGAACAGAAAATTTTGGATTGGGTCTTGAGCTGGGCGTGAACTTCAAGCCCAATAACCACTTCATATCTCATTACAATGACCTGATGGAATCGCCAGGGGAACCTATTAAACCGGCGACCGAAAGACCGTGAATATAAATGATTTATAGGATTAAGGCGGGGCTAATTGTAATATTTGGTTCTAGCCCCGTCAACCCCGCGATCTAGTGGGCAGTAAATCCCCCGTCTACCGGCAGAGCGGTTCCGGTAACAAAGGACGATTCGTCTGAAGCAAAATAGAGGCATGCGTTGGCGATATCTTCGGGAACCCCAAACCGCCCGATGGGGTAATCCTTGCTCCATTCTTTCATTAATTCCTCATCTTTCATGAGGTCCGCCGACATTTCTGTTTCGATTAGGCCTGGACACACCGCGTTGGAACGGATTCCCATTGGGCCGTATTCCATGGCGATGGACCGGTTGAATTGGAGTAGGGCTCCCTTGGAGACGTTGTAGGCAGCTGTCCCGGGTACGGCAATCAGTCCCAGAATGGAAGAGATGTGGATGAAGTTACCGCTCTTGCGCTCGATCATGTGCGGGAGTACCCGCTTAGTTAACTGAAAAATGCTCCGCATATTGACGTCCAGAATTGAATCCCATTCCGCATCTTTTATTTCATGGAGTGGTGCGCCGGTGAACATGCCACTGTTATGTACTACGATATCGATTTTTCCGAAGGTGTTTAGTGTTTCTTTGACGAGACGGTCGAGATCTTCGCTTCGGGTGACGTCGCCCGGAATGGGAAGGACATATTCCCCGATTTCCTTCGCAGCAGACTCCAACCGGTCCTGCCTTCTTCCAAAGACTGCGACCTTGGCCCCTTCCCGGCAGAATACCCGGGTGCAAGCCAAGCCGATTCCCGTTCCCCCGCCGGTGATTATTGCTGTTTTATTCTTCAATCTCATAAGGGTCCCTTAGATAATTGATATGGATTGCAACCATTGGTTATAATGATACGGCGTCACAAGAGAAAACAAGCACATTCTCATGAAGCTATGATAATTCAATTGCCGACGCAATAACCATATCAATTGACTGATGTCGAGAAAACTCTGATATATGAAACAGTTGAAATGGGTTTATTATGGGGTCGGGGCGTTTCTCGGGTTTGGCTGTGGGACCGTCATCAACTTGATATTTTATTGGTTAGAGCAGTCCGGAAACCACCTGATCTCCAACCTGATCCGTGACTTTGGCCTGCTAGGCCGCTTCGTGGCTGAAATGGTCAACGCTCTTCCTATGTTTGGAGCCGCCCTAGGAGTTGTTATGGTATATTTTCTTTTCAGTCGGGAGTTAGAGAAGAAAGACGATGGATCTGATGAGGGGAGCGGGCCTTGAATTATTGCGCTTCTTGGCAGGGTAATTGGTATAAAATGAAAAATATTTTAAATTGAGAGCAGTTGCCGATATGCCAAAAAAATTCAACGAAAATTTACTGAAAGCAATCGAGGCGACTCAGGAAGCGGTCGGAATCTGTCGGCAGGCCATGATCGATGCCAATGATGAAAGTTGCCGCGCTATGTATTCGGCTATCCTTAAGGACTGCGAAAAACATT
>CAJWLY010000054.1 GCA_913043155.1 uncultured Nitrospinaceae bacterium
GTATTGATCTTTAGAGTCTCGCCCCGTTGGTTTGACGGTTTCGGATTTCCCTCGGTTCACCAGAGAACTCCGGGTGGTTACGGTGCCGAAAGGGAGTGATGTTGAAATTATATTAAGGGATGAGGTTGTCAGAAATCAAATTCTTTCGAAGAGCGGGATGTCCGAGGCTCAGCAGGGAAGGATTAGGATTTTTATAGAAAGGTTATGCGCTTTTGGTGTTTTCGGATTTTTTCAGGAACTCCCCGGTCTCTCTTGGATCACCCACTATTGATTTTTAATCCTTGTGAAAGGTGGAGGCACCGGGCGGAATCGAACCGCCGATGGAAGTTTTGCAGACTTCTGCCTTACCACTTGGCGACGGTGCCGCATATATGATCCTGAGTATCAGGGTAGGGAAAAGTGGAGCGGGAGAAGGGGTTCGAACCCTCGACTTCAACCTTGGCAAGGTTGCACTCTACCACTGAGTTACTCCCGCATTCTCGCTTGATAAAGGAGTTATATGGGTCACTCATTATATTTCCCCCAATGGGTTTGTCAAATTCTAATTTCTAAGAAACTGAGATTCGGTTCCGGCCATTATCCGCCGGATGTTCTCGCGATGTTTGTGAAGTACCAAGAGCGCGATAATGAGGGAGACGGTGATATAAGCATGGGGTATTTTTAGAAATAATCCGAACAAGGGTAACGCGAGCGCGGCCAGGATCGAGCCTAGCGAAACGTAGCGGGAAACCCAAAGGGTGACGACAAACACGGCGATCGAACCCAAGGCGGCCAGTGGCATGATGTACAAACTGATCCCCAGTCCGGTCGCAACGCCTTTTCCTCCCTTGAATTTGAGGAAGACGGAGAACAGGTGTCCCAGAAACGCCATGAGTCCGGCCCCGGCCACCGCAACCGGTGTGTCCAAGGTCCATGCGGCCAGTGCCACGGCCAGCCAGCCTTTGAGAGTGTCTCCAAGGAGGGTGAGTGCTCCGGCTTTTTTTCCCAGCGCCCGGGCGACATTGGTCGCTCCAATATTTCTGCTTCCATGCTCGCGCAGGTCCAGGTTTTGAGTGCGGGCGTACAACACCCCAAACGGGATGGAACCCAGAACATAAGCAGTAACCCAGACCAGGGCAGTGTTCATTTTTTCAGAAGAGCTGTTTTGAGAGTGGAGAGCATCAACCCACGGAATCGAAGAAGGCGCTGGATTTATATTTATTTTTTAATCGGGTCTTTGCCCGTTTTTCGATTTGGCGGACCCGCTCGCGCGACAGCCCGATTTTCTTTCCGATCTCTTCTAGGGTTTGGGTTTCTCCATCGAAACCGAAACGCATTCTCAGGATGTCCTTTTCGCGTGTTGGAAGATCTTTCAGCAACTGGTTTACCTTGGCGTCCAGTTCCTGCTTCATGATTTGATCGTCGTAAGGGATGAGATCCCGTTTTTCCAGCAGTTCGAGATAAGGAGTGTCCTCGCCGGGCTTGAGGGGCGTATCGAGCGAAACGTGGGTTCGGTAGGCGCGCATGACCGATTCGTAATCACCTTCAGGAATGTCCAGGTCCCTGGCCAATTCAGTTTGGGTGGGTTCACGTCCCAGCGTTTGGGACAGGTTGCTGTAACTTTTATTGCCTTTGAATACTTTCCCGACTTGTTTTACAGGGAGCTTGACTGTTCCCGACTGCTCGGCCAGCGAATGCATGATGGCCTGCCTTATCCACCAGACGGCATAGGTGATGAATTTGACCTGGCGCGAAGGGTCGAAACGTTTAGCCGCCTGGATGAGGCCGATGTTTCCCTCTTCGATCAAGTCATGAAGGGAGAGACCGCACCCGCGGTATCGATTGGCCACGGTGACAACATACTTTAAATTTCTCTGGACTATTTTCTGGAGTGCGTCGGTATCGCCCTCGGCGATACGGTGCCCCAGTTCACTTTCCTCGGCCCGGGTCAGCGGTTTAATCTTGCTGATCTCGCTCATATAGCGCGTCAGTGAATCAAGGTGTGAGTCTTTCCGTTGGCTTGACTTCCTCTGGATCGATCGTTTGCTTGATGGGTTACCTGTCATAAAGTCGATTCCGGCGCAAAGCTTTGAGTCGCTTCCGTGCTTGCAGGGTGAACGGGCTTCTGGGGTATTTCTTTAGGAATTGTTTGTAGGAGTTCAGCGCTTCGCTGAAATTTTGCTCATGATAATAGGACTCTGCGATAAGAAACACCGCCTCGCCTTGGAATTTTTGATTAGGGTATTCCTTCACCAGGTTTTTCAACCGTGTGATCGCCGGTTGGTAGGAGCCGGTGCGGAAGTAAAACTTTCCGATCTCAAAAATGTTTTTGGCCAGGATGGTCTCGCATTCCTTTTTTTTGATTCGGGCATCGTTTAGATACTGGCTTTTGGGAAACTGGGTGATCAACTGCTCGAATCCCTCAAGCGCTTCCTGGGTGTGCGTTTGGTCCCGCTGGGCGAGGTCGATCATTTTGTAATCCGACATGACCTTATAGAAATAAGCCCGGTCGGTTTGCCTGTGTGCAGGATACAGTTCGGTGAATTTCTGAAAATGAAATTTGGCTTCTTCGTATTCCTCGTTGCTGTAATAAGTTCTTGCGAGAAGCAAAAGTGCCTTCACCCGCTCCTCGCTGTCCGGGTAATCCTCAAGCACTTGCTGGAAGGCGGACGTGGCCTCGACCAGGTAACCCCTTTTGGTGTCCTTAATTCCCTTCTGGAGGAGTTCCGGGGCGGAGAGTTCTTTCTCTTTATCCTGAATAGACGCGCAGGCGGAAATTATCCACAGGCCCAGAATTATGGCGGTCATGCCGGCTGGCCGGGAGTTTGGTTGGCGAAATTCCATAACGTATTGGGAAGGTGTGTCAGCGCATTCTAAATCTTTTCATCATAGCATCAAAGGGGACTAAAGGGTTTTAAAATTGGAAGCTTTACTATCCCTGCCTTGATATGGATATTTTAATCGTGCTATAAATCGTTGGATAGTTTCTTCCCCTCGGGTAAGCGTGGTGGCAATAGATCTAAAAATATAAAAGGTTATGAAAACCGTTCTTAAGGGGAAATTATTTTTTATCATGTTGCTGTGGCTTTGGATTCCCTCCTATGCCCATGCAGCGGAGGAAGATTCTGTGTCCGGGGTGAGTGCCCTGTCCTTTTTCGTGAAGGGTGGGTTCATGATGTACCCCATCCTTTTTTGTTCCATCTTCATTGTTGGTATTGGGGTTGAGCGGGCCTATAACCTGCGGCGGAGAAACATCATCAACGCCGAATTCCTGGGTCGCATTCGTTCGCATTGGAACTGGAAAGACATTCAACTGGGCCTGCAGTTGTGCGACTCTCACGATACGTCGCTGGCCCGGATTCTGAAAACTGGGTTGCTGCGCTTTGGCGGTAAGCTCGATGAAATCGAACGGGCGATCGAAGGTGCCGGTCAGCACGAGGCGTCTTTGATGAACTCCAACCTTCGTTTGCTGGGCGCGCTCGCAAATATCACTCCCATGATGGGACTGCTGGGCACTGTGTTCGGGATGATCAAGGCGTTCAATGTGATTTCACAGAGCGGGACGGGAAACCCGGGTCTCGTGGCCAGCGGAATCTCTGAGGCGCTGATCACAACCGCTGCGGGAATGATCGTGGGGATTCCGGCCCTGGCCTTGTACCATTATTTTCGTGGCAAGATCGACCGGTATGTTTTCGAGATGGAGGAAATTTCCTTCCAGCTTGTCGAGGAACTTTCCTACGCGTCCGTCCGCGCGAAAAAAGCCCAAGAAACCCGGGGAGAGGGCGCAAAGAGCCGATCTGCTGCGCCGCGTACGACTTCACCGAGGTAACTGCTCGTGTGGTACGCAGGACAAGTCTTGCTCACCAGCTAAAACCCTATGCGTTTTCGAAACGAGGAAGAAGAAAATTTTTCTTTGGACCTGACGCCACTGGTCGACGTGGTGTTTCTTCTGCTCATCTTTTTCATGGTCTCCACGGTGTTTGTGGATTTCAAGCGCCGGATGGATATTTCCCTCCCGACCTCCAAGGTATCGATTCCTGATGAAACTCCTAAGGCGATCGAACTCGAGATTACTGTCGACAAACAGGTTTTCCTGAACGGTGACAAGGTGAGCCTGAAGAGCCTGGAGTCTGCACTGAAAAAAATCGATACGGATAAAAAGAAGGCCGCCATCATCCGGGCCGATAAAAACCTTCCTTATGGCGATGTGATCAAGGTGATGGGCATGCTCCAGAGCGCCCGAGTCCTGGATATCAGCGTCGCCGTGCAGTAACCTCTGAAGGCCCCCTCCGCTTGCCCTGGGATGAATGCAGAATGCGCGAAGGGACAGGAGGGGTGTTGACACACAACCGAAGACCAGTAAATCTACTCCACCTTTTCCGGTCCAAGCCGACGGCTTTAGGAAGGTTTTGGGTTGAGCAATGATAGAATTTCAGCTCTAATACGGGTACTCCATTGAACCCTAGGGGTCTCGTTTTTTAGTAGAGGTATTGATTGAAGATGGCTGAAAACTCTGCACCTGGAAAATGGACGCGAGCAAGAATCAGGAAAATCTTGGGTCCTGCCCTAGCCGTGGTGGGCCTGTTTTATACCTACCACTCTCACTTGGATGGGTGCCCGCGCGAGGTCATCCTTGCGGCGTGGGCGGTGCTTCCCCCGCTTTGGTTGATCGTGGAATACTGGTTATTGTTTGATCGGAACCGCGAGTCTTCCATGGAGTTCGAGGCGTTCAAGTACAGCCAGGCTCTGGCACGAAATCTCTGGATCGGATTTCTTGCTTTTCTGGCGGCGTTCTACCTGGGGAACTGGGGGGGAATAATCCAATCCTGACAAGAAAGGATCGTCCTTGCGCAGGGGGTGGGAGGTTGCTTGTTTTTCGTTGGATCCATTTCCTGTTGAACGGGCTTTAGTGGGAGCCGGGACTGCGCTTCGACTTCATTTGGTTCACCCTGCTTGTATATTCCTGCCGGGTCATGATTCCCTTTTCAATCATGATTTCGGCCATAACTTCGATACTGCAGATATGTGTAGCCAGGATTTCCTTCAGGTCCAGGTTATATTGGGAATTTTCGCTCATGAGAGATCTCCTTAGGCGTGGATAAAATTCAAAAGGACAGTCAGTCGGTTTTGATCCTGTAGTAATAATCCGTCAACCTGAAGGTGCCGCCGTTTCGGACCACTCCAAAAAATACTTTTTGTTTTTCTTTCGGTAAATTGACAAGAATATTTTCCTTCAGTTCGTCGAAGGAGGTTTCCTCCCAGAAGGAATAATCAGCCGACCGTTCTAGGGGGAATGGGGAGATGTCTTCCATCTCAATGTGAAACCGGTCTATTGTCATCAGCAGACCCTTCCGTCAAACATTGCTAATTGATGGGTTCTCGATTCTTTCACTACGGACAGTAATGATTAAAACGAGCCACAGATTATAGCCGGGGAATTGTGGGATGCAAACCCCCATGTTTTTTACCGGTTGTCAATTGATACGGGGTTTGATACGGTTTTTTCGTTTTCTATAACCTCAACCCTGTACTCGGTCGTGGCTTTTCCCGGCTTGGATCTTCTCCCATGTTGCTTGCGATAGACGTTGGTAATTCCAATAATGTCATCGGTTTGTTCTCCAACGGCAAACTGTTGACCCACTGGCGTATCCGCACTGAGTGGACCCGCACGTCCGACGAGTACTGGGTGCTCATCAAGGAGTTCATACAGCTCAACGATGTGGAGACTGAAACCATCGACGAGATCGTGATCGCCTGTGTTGTACCTCCTCTGATTCCGATCCTTCAGGAAATGGGCCGTAAATACTTTTCCTGTGAGCCGCTCATTGTGGGGCCAGGCATCAAGACCGGGATTTCCATCCTCTATAACAATCCAGCCGAGGTTGGAGCCGACCGTATCGTAAATTCCGTGGCGGCCTATGAGAAATATGGTGGTCCCCTCATCATTGTCGATTTCGGTACAGCCATTACCTTCGACGTGGTTTCCGGCAAGGGAGAATACCTGGGTGGAGCCATTTCGCCGGGCGTTCAATTGTCCTTGGACGCCCTGTTCGAAAATGCCGCCAAGTTGCCTCGCGTGGAATTGACTGACCCAAGACACGTCATTGGAAAATCCACCGTCGAGAGCGTTCATTCCGGAACGGTCCATGGCTTTGCTAGCTTGATCGATGGCATGGTGTCGAAAATTCAGGGCGAGCTTGACCAGAAAGCCCGTGTCATCGGAACCGGCGGAACCGTAGGTCTGATCGTCTCCCGTTCCAACTCTATCGACATAGTCGATCCCTTCCTCACCCTGGAAGGGCTCCGCATCATCCATCAGCGAAATCAGGAGGGATGATACTTGATGAAGTGCGGGTTGATTGAAACGGGGAACCCTTTAGGAAACGTAATGGTGAGTTTTAAAAAAAGATGAAAAAAGAAAAACACCGGCTTTCTCAAGAGGCGGGAGAATACAGAGGAGATTGTTAACGCAAACTAAAGTTCCTAAGAAAACCGGTGCTTTATGCCAGAATCTCGATTAAACAAAAGAAAAATATCTTTAATTTTTCCTGCGCTGGCTTACTTTTCGGATAAACAAACGGATCATCCGGCTGTTTTCGTCGATGTCTGAGGTTGGGTAGCCCTCAGATTGAGCCCACTCCTTAAAGGCGTGGGTGAAGTTTTTCTGCGGATCAAGGATGACTTCCAGAACACCATTAACTTTCACATCCCGAAACGCCTCCTGGGTCTGTTCGAACCCGCTGAAAAAAGAAAGCCCTCTTAGATCCAGTGTCTTGAAGATATTCATCTCGCTTGGTTTCTCCTAAAGTATCGTTGTAACCTGTTCGCCCTTCCGGTTTACCCGATTGACTTGAAGCAAATTATAGGGGACAGAAATTAAAGGAAAGTTAAAGCGGTATTAATATTTTTTAATAGGAGCAGGGGAGGTCATCGGGAACTCTGCCAGAGCCCTAATTTCATTGGTCTTGGAGGGGGAAGTTGCTACAATAAAGCTTCCCTGGGGTAAGGATCGGTGGACCGAACCTGAGTTCATCATTGACCTGTTGATCGGGTTTTGAGGCTGAAAACTGTTATGGGTATCATTCGAGGCGGTGACGCCGAGTACGAAGAAAACAAACCCACGTTGGAGGAATTGTCCTCTCGGGTGGAAGAGGCGATCGCCGCGGCACTGGAGGCTGCTCCCACAACCCTGAAGCTGTCGGGGCGGTACTACTCCAAAGATGAGGTCACCCTGCTGGTCCGCTCCCCTCAGGTAAGCTCCGTTCGAAGTCTGGATTTGAGCGACAACCAGATTGGCGATTCCGCATTGCAGGTCCTGATTGAATCGGAGAAATTACAGCATCTTGAAGAACTGAACCTGGGAATCAATTTTCTTACGGACGAGGGGGTAAGGGCGTGGGCCGGCTCGGAAAACGCGGTCCTTAAAAATCTCAAAACGCTGGTTCTCTCCGACAACAAACTTACCGACGAGCTGCTGGCAGACCTGGTGCAGTCGCCCAATTTCCCCGTGCTGGAATCACTCGACGTGGGGTGGATGGAAGCGGGGAACGGAACCGCCCGCGCGCTGGGTAAGTCCGATGCCATGCCTCGCTTGAAGCAACTGACACTGGAGCGCAGTTACATCGACGGCGCAGGGATCCGAGCACTGGTCCAGGGAAAGGTTATCGGGAGGCTTGAGGAGTTAAACCTTACGGCCAACAAGCTCGGGGACGAAGGTGCCAAGGTACTTGCCGGGGCATCCAACCTTGAAAACCTTCGGGTCTTGCATCTGTCGCAGAACACGATCGGTGATGAGGGCGCGGTTGCCATCGGCACTTCTACCAGCCTGAGCGGGTTGACCCATCTGTATCTGGGGCGGAATAATTTTGGTTCGGAAGGCGCGAAAGCCGTTCACGAAACCCAAACCCTGACCCACCTCAAGACGCTTATTCTTCAGGAGGAAGTCGAAACCACCCCCGGCCTGGTTAACTATTCCCGCCCCGAGCTGTTACGCCCGGACCAGTAGCTTTCCACAAAGACCAACACGCCCCATTTGTTCTAAATTATTTTTACCAGGTTCATATATTTGCCGAGGGTGTGGTGAAGCCTCTGCCTGAGATTTGCATGTCCAGGTGCCTCAAGATGCGGATCCTTCTCAATGAGGGCGAACGCCTCCAGCCGGGCGAGCTCCAGTATTTTTAAATCACGAACCAAGTTACCAACCCGGAGAAGGGGTGCCCCCGACTGGCGCGTTCCCATGAAGTCGCCCGGACCCCGAATGCGCAAGTCTTCCTCTGCGATGGCGAATCCGTCACGTGATTTTACGATGGCATCCAGCCGGGCCTCGCCGTCGCCAGTGAGCGGTTGGCAAGCGATAAGGAAACATTGCGATGCGTGTCCGCCGCGCCCAACCCTTCCACGCAGTTGGTGGAGCTGGGCAAGCCCGAATCGTTCGGCATGCTCGATAATCATGATCGTTGCGTTGGGAACGTCTATCCCCACCTCGATAACAGTTGTCGCGACGAGGATATGAACTTTCCCGTCCTTAAAATCCGACATGATTTTCTGTCGTTCTTCCTTTTTTAGTTTTCCGTGGATGAGTTGTGTGGAAAAGCCGGGAAACCGACGATTCTGCAGTTCGTCGCAGACCTTCATCGCCGCTTTCAGGTCGGCAGACTCCGATTCCTCGATGATTGGACACACTACATAAGCCTGTCTTCCTTTCTCCACCTCCCTGCCTAGGTTGCTGTAGGCCGTAGCGCGCTCGTTTTCATAAAAAAGTTTCGTTTCGATGGGTTGTCTTCCCGGAGGGAATCCATCGAGAAAGGAAACGCTCATGTCACCGTATAATGTCAGTGCGAGGGAGCGTGGGATGGGGGTTGCCG
>CAJWLY010000055.1 GCA_913043155.1 uncultured Nitrospinaceae bacterium
ACTGCCTTGGCGAAATTACGGTTGGCGCCCTTGTACTTCTCCTGCACCCTGAGGGCCGTACCCCAGAGGGCGAACACTTCCGGTGAGTCTGGGCTGGACTGGGTGGCCTTTTCAAACTCCATATCAGCGCTGTTGTACTTGCCTTCCTCGATAAGTTGCATGCCTTTCTGGAGATGCTCCAGCGTTTTCTTGGGGAGCTGACCTTTCGGTGGATTGAGCCCCGGGGTGGGTTCGGTCATGTCGGCGAGTTCGGGCCGGCCGGCATCGGCGAAGCGCTCCAGAGCAGGTTCCGGCTGGGTATCAGTGGAATCCTCTAAAGAAACGGAAGTTTTATTGAATTCGCTCATGTCGGCGAGTTCGGGCCGGCCGGCATCGGCGAAGCGCTCCAGAGCAGGTTCCGGCTGGGTATCAGTGGAATCCTCTAAAGAAACGGAAGTTTTATTGAATTCGCTATAAGGTTCGAGTTTGGTTTCAGGCGTTGAAAATTGCATCAGCGACCACAATCCGGCCAGAATTACGGCGGTCCAGAAGATGGGGGGGACGACACGCTTGAATAGACCGGATGCGGTTATGGGATGACTCGGGTTTTCCTTTAAAGACTGTGTATTTTTCTTTTTCATAGGGATAAGAAGACTTTATAAAATGATTGGAACAACTACAGAAGGCGCCGCTGTTTGATAAGCCGCTTTTCATGATTCATCTCAGCCCAGGTGGGGGGAGTTTGAAAACATCCTTGTTTGGGAAATCATCTACAGTTACAGGTTTTTGCAGATCGGCAAGCGGTTTTCCAACGATCTTGGGTGCAAACGAGGAAAACTTGTGTTGGGTCTTTTGGGAGCCACATTCGGAACACTTGGTTTCTGCCTTATTTGCATCGGTTGATTGGAGCAGGGTGAACTCCTTTTGGCAGTCTTCGCAGAAATACTCATAAAGCGGCATAGGACCCTCCTCAAACCAGACTCGTTTGATTTATATAATTGAAATTGCTCGTTTATTGGAATTTAATCACAGGCACGAACGGCCTGTCAATCAGTTTTCCGGTTGTTCGGAGATTCTCTGGTCTGTCCCAGTCACAAAACGGGACCCTGTGTGTTTCCGCTAAAATACTGTAGATAGGGAAGTCCGGGTAAATATTCCCGCAAACTGATCAGTTACCAAGGCTCTGCGAAATCGAATTGGTCCTTGAGATTGGCTGAGGAGCTTGAAAGGGAGGGGTGTCTTGCCGTGCAGTTCGTTGAGGGGGGCATCATGGAGGGGCTCTTGCCCCTGTTCATAAGTCGCAAACTTTTCTCAAGTTATAGGTTTTCTCAGGTATCTGCTTCAATTTTACCGGGAGCATTTTCCAAAGGTAAAATCAGCAGTTGAAAAAATATTTTTAATAAGATAAACCATAGAACCAAGGTGCGTTGTTAGTTGTGGTTTTCTTTTCTGATCTCATCCGTCCAGCATTGATTTCCGGCCCCCCTCTTAAGAAATGGAAGTTGAAAAAATTAACCCTGTAATCGACATTCTAGGCAAGGACAGTTTTTCTCAGATATTGAAGGACAAGGCAGGCTATTTGCCGTGTCAATATATAGAGTTGGCCTGTCAAAATGGATTGATAAGGTCTGATTTACCAATTACGGATTCCCAAATACAACCCGCAAGCTTGGATCTTCGTTTGGGACCTAAAGCGTATAGAATTCAATGTAGCTTTTTGCCGGAAAATGAAACGGTTGAGGGAAAACTCAAGGACGTAAAGCTTTATGAGTTTAATTTAGAAGAACATGGAGGAATCCTGGAGAAGGGCGCGATTTACCTTATCCCCCTGATGGAAGAAATAAATTTTCCGCCCACGATATATGGTCTGGCCAATCCAAAAAGCTCCACTGGGCGGTTGGATATGTTTACTCGCGTGATCGTCGATCATGGGCATCGCTTCGATGAAATTCCAAAGGGTTATAAGGGAAAATTGTATTTGGAGATTATTCCCCGTTCGTTTCCTGTGAAGGTGAGCCCGGGGTTGAAGCTTAATCAATTAAGGCTTTGCAACGTCCACTCGAGCACTTTGGGTAAGAATACACTCGAGACCAACTATAAAGATTATCCAATTTTATTTAATCGCGATGGAGGAGAAATACCTTTTAAAAACATTAAATTTGATTTGGGGGTTTTTATTGGTGTTGATGTTTCTGGGTATGATCAAAATTCCATCATTGCCTACAAAGCTAAAACTAATTCACAGGTCATAGACTTGGGGAAAATTAATTTTTACAAATCTGAAGACTTCTGGGAGCCAATCTACAAACAGAAACAGGATAGATTAATTCTGGAACCCGAAAGTTTTTATATCCTGATGTCCAAGGAGAAGATATGCATCTGGCCCCATCTGCTTGCCGAGATGGTTGCCTACGAGCCCAACAGCGGTGAGTTGCGCACGCATTATGCGGGGTTCTTCGATCCGGGATTCGGGTGGAACGGGACAAATTCTACAGAAGATCAGGGTACCCGGGCCGTAATGGAGGTTCGACCGCATGATGCTCCTTTTATGGTTGAAGATGGACAAACTTTTTGCCGTCTAAAATTTGAAAAGACGGTTGAGAAACCAGACCGGGTTTATGGACAGAAGATCCGATCCAACTACCACTCTCAAGAATTAAAATTGAGTAAATATTTTAATTGTGAATTTTCTTGATTCGTATTTTTTTATCTTGAGGTCAAAATAAACTTGGAACGCGAAGAACTCAAAGCTGTTATTGAAAACGTCCTTTTCGCGGCGGACCAGCCGGTCAGCGTGAGCCAACTCCAGGACTTGTTCGCCGAAACAACGGAAAAGACCGTATTGAAGTCCGCTCTTGATGAACTGGTCAAGGAATACCAGTCGCGCAATCTTCAGCTCATGGAGGTGGCCGAGGGATACCAGTTGATGACCCGCCACGATTATTCCGACTGGGTTCGCAAATTCATGAAACTGGACAAGACTGCCAAGCTGTCTCAGCCGAGCCTCGATACGCTGGCCATCATCGCCTACAAACAACCCCTGACCAAGGCCGAGGTGGAAGAGATACGAGGTGTCGATTCCAGTGGCGTGGTGCGGACCCTACTGGAGAAGAAGGTCATCGCGCCCAGCGGACGCAAGAAAGTACCTGGTCGCCCTATCCTGTACCGGACCACGCGCAAGTTTCTTGAATATTTCGGGCTAATGGATTTGAGAGATTTGCCCACGTTAGAGGATTTTAAAGAAAGTGAACTCGCTGAAGGTCAGGATCTGTCAGATCAAATCTCCCTCACGTTTGACGATCAAGCCTTACCCGACGATGCGGGGGTCGAAGCCCAGCCTGCCGAACCTTCTGACCCGGATGCCTCTACCGGTTCTTGATCTGCGGTATCTGAACATTTTCGCCCCTGGCAAAATTTCTCTAAATATTTAAAGCCGATGAGGATACGTTTGCAAAAAGTTATTGCCGATGCCGGGTTGGCCTCGCGCCGAGAAGCAGAACGGTGGATTGCCGAGGGCCGGGTGGAGATCAACGGGAAGATTGCCAACAAACCGGGTACAACCGTTGACCCAGTATCGGACGAAATCCGCGTGCGTGGAAAATTGATCCCCCGGGCGCATGAAAAAGTATACCTTCTTCTTAATAAACCAACGGGCTGCCTTACCACAACAGTGCCGGACGCACGCGGACGCATGACCGTTATGAACCTGATCGAAAAGGCGCCCACCCGCGTCTTTCCCGCAGGGCGCCTCGACTTCAATACACAGGGAGCGTTATTACTGACTAGCGACGGTGCTCTGTCCAAAAAACTGTTAGACCCGAAATACCGGGTGTCCCGCACTTACCTCGTTAAGGTGAGGGGTATACCAGACGAGAAGAAACTGCGGCGCTTGCGTCGGGGCGTGCGACTCGATAACCAGCCCACGGCGCCCGTAGAGGTTACGGTTCATCGCGTGAGCGGGAAAAACTGCTTCCTCAAACTGAAACTGGTTGAAGGAAAAAACCGTCACATCAAACGAATGTGTGAGGTCGTGGGTCATCCCGTAGTCAGGCTGAAGCGCACCCATTTTGGCCCGCTGAACTTAACCGGGCTTCCCCTTGGGGCCTACCGGTTTTTATCACCTCGCGAGATTCGGTCATTGGAATTTCTGGTCAAAAAAGAACCACTTGCCGGGCGTATACAGCAGGTTCGCGCGGCTGTAAAAAAAGGGTCAAAAAATAAAAAATAATGAACAGGGTTTATTCGAAAATCTGGTGGGTTGGCTTGCTGGTACCTATGATCTTGGGTGGCTTGGTTTTTCCTGTCACCGCTCAAGAGGAAACCGGAACAGGTTATGAAGTGATTGCCGAGGCCTTGGTCGTTAAGGACAACTTCGTCCGCGCCAGGAAACAGGCCGTCAAGCTGGCTTTGGAGATGGCATTGGAGCAGAACCTGCGTGAATTGTTTGGGGATGATGAATTTGAACACAACCAGTGGGAGATAAAAAAAATGCTGAAAAAGCCCGCCAGGTTTGTAAAATCCTATCGCTTCATAGAGGCTTACGACGACCCCGTTCAACTGCTCAGCCGGGTGAAGCTGGAAGTGGTGCTGTTTCAGGATGCCGTCCACAGGGCCCTTAGCCGCTCTGGGATCACATCCGGCATGGAGGGTGAGAAGCAAGTGGTCATTCTCATCAACGAAATCAGTTCGAGTTCTAACAACGACCTCCGATTTTGGGATAGGGTGTCGATTTCTGAAGCGTCGCTGGTGAGAAGTTTTATCGAGGCGGGTATTCCGGTAGTTGTACGCGATACGATTCGCCATGCTATCTCTGAGGAAATGGTGATGAGCGCCATAAAAGGAAACGTCTCCGCTGCGGTGAGTATCGGGTTGAAAGCAGGAGCGGATATCGTTATCGTGGGGAATGCTACCTTGGCCTTGGTAGATGATCAAGAGGTTCAGGGAGCCCGGTCGGTCCGGGCGGCGATTAGTGTCAAAACGGTTTCCTCGCATCGCTCGATGCTCGTTGCGGCGAAAAGCGACTTTGCTACTGTTTCCGGTAGCGGGATCCTGACCGGAGAAGTGGAAGCTTTTCACCGGGTTGGTGGAAAACTGACAGAATTTCTCATTCCTACCATCCAGCGGCACTGGGAGTCGAATCCTGAAAAAAAGGAACCGCAACTGGTACCAGCCCAGAAGGCGGGTTCACTGCCGTTGTCTTTGGGCGATCTTTGATCTATGGAGCAGAATAAAAATACTCAAACTGTTTTTCTGGTCGCGATAGTTTTTCTGTTAGCGATGGTGTTTCTTTATTTTTCTCGCCGCGTGCTCACCCCGTTTTTCATCGCTTTTGCACTGGCTTATCTGCTGGACCCTGTTACTGACCGGATGGAATCCTGGAAAATGTCCCGCACACTGGCGGTTGTGGTTTTGATGGCCGGATTCTTCCTGCTTTGCCTCGGGGCCGGACTCCTCCTCTTTCCGATGCTCAAATTGCAGGCGGAACATCTGGCGACCAACCTGCCCGGTTACCTTGCCGTGATTCAGGAATGGTTTCAGCCCCTGCTGGGAATGACTGGAGGGATAGAGCAGGGAAAAATCCAGGATATCCTCAATAAAGAGTTCATGAGGGCCGGGGAACTTCCACTCAAGGCGGTTACGTCGATCACCTCGTTTTTATGGGAATCTGTCTCCGGCTTGTTCAACGTCATCCTGCTGCTTGCCAACCTCATCATCATTCCAGTGGCGATGTTTTATCTGCTTCGAGATTACGATGCGATCAATGAAAAACTTTTCAACCTCATTCCTCCACGGCATCGTGATCAGACACTGAGATTGGTAAAGGAAATGGATGGGGTGCTGGCCGGTTTCGTGAGGGGTCAGTTGATGGTGGGATTCATCATGGCGGGATTGTACTGTATAGGATTGTTTGCCTGCGGCACTCCTATGAGCCTGTTCATCGGTTTGGTAGCAGGACTGGCCTGTCTGGTCCCTTATCTGGGACTAGTTCTCGGGTTTCTTCCGGCGGCGGTGCTAACCTTTCTGCAGGCGCAGGATTGGATGCCGGTCCTGGGAGTGGCGGGAGTATTTGCGGTGGTGCAGGTTTTGGAGGGCATGGTCATTACCCCCCGCATCGTCGGGGAAAAAATCGGGCTCCACCCGGTCGCCATTATGCTGGCAGTACTGTTGGGAGCCGAGTTTTTCGGGTTGGCCGGCGTCATCCTCGCGGTTCCCGCAGTGGCTATTCTTAACGTCCTGTGTGCTCACGGACTTAAGCAGTACAAAATCTCTTCCTTTTTTACATCCTACTGAAAAACTTTCTGAAGAGGCGGTTTATTACGTAGTCGCCCCGGCTGTGAACAGGTGCAGTCCGATTACCACCGTGATACCGGCAGAAAGGTAGCGTAGCCGAACAAGGTGGGCTGAAATGGATTTGAATCGTATCGCGCGACTTACCAGGAAAGCGTAACATCCCATCGCCAGCATCATACCCAGGCTGAACGAAAAAACGTAGCCAAACACCAGTAAAGCGGACTGTGACAACGCGACAGGAATCAGGAGTAGAATGGAAGATGATCCTGCCGTTCCGTGCAAAACGCCCATGCCAAATAGCATCCACTCGGACCGGGGTTTATGAGCTTTTCCAAATTTTCCGGTGCGTTCTTTCTTCCACTGCCACACGAACACCCAGAGCCCGAGCCCGATCATGGAAGCGCCGACCCATTGCTCTGCGCCGGAAAGGTCCATGGCCTCGAAAGTGGTTTTCATTCCTGTCACCAGTCCCGCCAGAACGAACAGCATTACGGCGTGTCCGATTGACCAACGCAGGGCGAGCGGCAGGGTTTTGCGGAAAGGAAGCTTTTCTAAAATCAGCATGGAGACGGTGGTGATGTGATCGGCGTCCATGGCGTGCAGGCATCCTAAGGCCAATCCGCCGAAAAGTAGTACGGTATAATCCATTCTCTGGTTTTATTTAGTTTAAAACGATTTGTGGAACGGGGGAATATTCGTCTATGCTTCCATATCCTTAATGTGATAAACGTAAACCTTTCTTCAGAAAACTAAAAGTAAAATATTTATTTTAGTAATGGGCACTTATGGACTGGGGTTCAGACGAGCACAAAGAGCTGTTCTGTAGGTTTTTCATCGATACGCATAAGCCGTTTACACCTGATGAGTTGCCGTGGCCCGATCTCGACGGGGTGACGATTGAAAAACTCGCCGGGTTTCCTATCTGGGACTATGCGGTGCATACGGAGCGGCAGGTGTTTAACAAGTTGACGGCCTATGCGGCGGAGGAACCCGACCCTCTACTCAAGGAAGCTCTAGCACTTCAAGCCTATGAGGAGGGACGGCACGCGGATATCCTGAAATATTTTCTCAACCGCTACGATATCCCTTTCAAGGAGATTCCTGATAGACCGTTGCCGGACAATCTGGAACGATGTTTCATGAGTACCGGTGCGGGTGAGTGTATCGATTCGTTTTTTGCTTTTGGGTTTCTGGAAATCTCCAAATCGACCGGGGACTACCCCACCGAGTTGATCGAGGTGATGGAACCCATCGTTCAGGAGGAAGCGCGGCACATCCTTTTTATCCAGAACTGGCTCCTCTTCCAAAAACAGCGCCGGACCTACGCGTTGCGTGGAGTTCATAGTTTCCTAACACTATGGTCCTTCTGGGCAGCGGGATGGTCCCGTCTCATGGATCTCAAGAACCTGGGTGGGTCTGCATTCACCATCCAGGCTAGGGAGCATGAAAATTCCTCCATGTCGCCGAAAGATTTCATCAACCTCTGCCAACGCGAAAATAAACGTCGCCTTGCCCCATTCGACGAACGCTTGGCGCGCCCTAAACTCGTCCCCCGCGTGATGAGCGCAGCTAGCTTTTTTCTATAAAGCCCCGGAAAATCCTGTTTTCCCCTCCTTGTATAATTCCCCAAAAGGGATACAATTGAAACATTTCTGAAACGAAAGTTCTGCCTATTCCGCGAAGGCGCGGAAGGTTACCTGCTGGATTAAGTTATGACTATTCGTTCGGTTCGCGTCAGTCATATCGTGCTGACGACGAAAGACATTGCCGAGTTACTGTTGGAGAACCTCCGGTCCTGCGAGGATCGGGACCTGATGTTCAAGATGTTCGCCCGGCTAGCTAAAAAATACAGTGCATGTGGAACACGCAAAAAGGGCGGTGACCTGGGGTTCCTGGAATTTAATACGACTGCACCGGAACTAGAAAAAGCTGCCCAGGAAGCTCCCGTGGGTGAAGTGAGAGGGCCTGTCAATAGCAGGTATGGTTACCATATTTTCGTCGTAACCGAGGAAGGTAAAATGGTGGATACCGGTGCCGACGGAACGGACCTTCCCATGGGTGCCGGCGAAGGAACTTTATAGTCGTGCTTGGCATTCACCACCAATCATGGAACTTGGGGGAATTCACCATATTGCCTTGAACGTACGCAACCTCGACCGGGCGGAACGGTTTTATACTGAGGTGCTCGGGTTTAAGGTTGCGAAGCGTTTTTCAAAAGGCCTGCGTCACATTATGCTCGATGCAGGAAACGCCGCCATTGTCCTGTTCGAATCCCCTGACCTCGAATTAAAGCCCGCCATTGAACAACTGAGCGAAACGGGATACATGCATTTCGCTTTTAAGGTTGATCGCAAGCGATTCGAAGCGGCAATTATAGAACTCAAACAAAACAACGTTGATATCGGGGATGGACCGGTCCGACGTGGTGCTGGCGAGTCGCTTTACTTCAATGACCCGGATTTGAACCATTTGGAAATTCATTCTGATGACTGAGGCCATTCTTAAAAAAGCGGTCGAGGGAGAACGAAT
>CAJWLY010000056.1 GCA_913043155.1 uncultured Nitrospinaceae bacterium
AGGTGGGCGACAAGGTTCTCTACAGCAAGTACGGCGGAACCGAGATTAAGGTCGATGGAGAAGACCTCCTCCTGATGAGGGAAGATGACGTCCTGGGTATCATCGAAAAATAATCGGCCCTGATTTCTGACCTAAACTGTCCGACAATAAATTTTTTATAAAATAGATTTCACTACCTTGAAGGAGAACTGCTTAAATGGCTAAACAAATCGCTTACGACGAAAACGCAAGGAAAAAAATCCTTTCCGGCATCAACCAGTTGGCGGATACCGTGAAGCTCACATTGGGTCCCAAGGGGCGCAACGTGGTCATCGATAAAAAATTTGGCTCCCCGACCATCACCAAGGATGGTGTAACCGTAGCCAAAGAGGTCGAACTACAAGATCCGTTTGAGAATATGGGCGCACAGATGCTCAACGAAGTCGCCAGCAAAACCAGCGACAATGCCGGCGATGGCACCACCACCGCCACGGTTCTGGCGCAAGCCATTTTCCGGGAAGGCATAAAGAACGTCACTGCGGGAGCCAACCCCATGGACATCAAGCGGGGCATCGAAGATGCGGTCCAGACACTCGTTCCTGAGATACAGAAACTCGCTAAACCCACTAAAAATAAAAATGAAATCGCCCAGATCGGAACTATCTCCGCTAACCACGACACGGCTATCGGAGAAATCATCTCGGAAGCGATGGACAAAGTCGGCAAGGACGGCGTCATCACGGTTGAAGAAGCCAAGAGCATGGACACCTCCCTGGAAATCGTAGAGGGCATGCAGTTCGACCGTGGATACCTCTCCCCCTATTTCGTAACCGACTCGGAGCGGATGGAAGCGGTTCTGGAAGATGCCTACCTCCTGCTGCACGAAAAGAAAATCTCCAACATGAAAGACCTGCTTCCACTTCTGGAGAAAATCGCCAAGGGTGGTAAACCACTGATCCTCGTTGCCGAGGACATTGATGGCGAAGCGCTGGCAACCCTGGTCGTTAACAAACTGCGCGGCACCCTGAACGTGTGTGCGGTCAAGGCGCCTGGATTCGGCGATCGGCGAAAGGACATGCTCAATGACATCGCCACTCTCACCGGCGGCAACGTCATCACCGAGGACATCGGCGTGAAACTTGAAAACGTTGATATAAACGACTTGGGCTCGGCTAAGCGAGTCACCATTGACAAGGAAAACACCATCATCATCGACGGCAAAGGTAAGGCAACTGACATCCAGGCACGGGTGAAGCAAATTCGGAACCAGATCGAAGAAACCACCTCCGATTATGACCGGGAGAAGCTCCAGGAACGGCTGGCAAAGCTGGTCGGCGGCGTGGCTATCATCAAAGTCGGCGCAGCCACGGAAACGGAGATGAAGGAAAAGAAAGCCCGCGTGGAAGACGCTCTGCACGCAACCCGGGCCGCGGTCGAAGAGGGAATCATCGCCGGCGGCGGCATAGCCCTGGTGAGAGTGGCTCCTGCCCTGGATAAACTAAAGGGCGGACACGATTACCTGCTGGGGGTCAAGATCATCCGGCGGGCGATCGAGGAACCGATCCGACAAATCGCTGCCAATGCCGGCGAAGAAGGAACCGTCATTGTCGAAAAGGTAAAGACCCTCAAAGGCAATACCGGCTACGATGCAAACACCGGGGAATATGTCGATATGATCAAGGCCGGGATCATCGATCCTGCCAAGGTCGCGCGCACGGCGCTGCAGAACGCCGCCAGCATCTCCGGACTGCTCCTGACCACGGAAGCCATGATCACCGATCTGCCGGAAGAGAAGGAAGAACATTCGCACGGCGGCCCAGCCGGTGGCGGCATGGGTGGTATGGGCGGTATGGGTGGTATGGGCGGTATGGGAGGAATGATGTAGCTCATCTCTCCACTTGAACCTGAACAACTAACCCCGGCCTTCGGGCCGGGGTTTTTTTTGGCCTGTTAATGAGGATTGCAAACCACCCGCAATCTTCTTTACACTTGATCCTTGAATAGAATTAGACTGGGACTGGGCGAAGGACAAAGGCTTCAAATATGAAACAGGTTATCCTTGGGCTCGACAGGCTCCTAACGGACCCGGAAGCATATCTTCGCGGGAAAACGTTTGGTCTGGTCGTGAATCAGACAAGCCAGACCAGCGACGGATACCCCTCAATTCCCCGATTCTACAGCTTAGGCCGGTTCCAACTGACCACCCTGTTTGCGCCCGAGCACGGACTCTACGGCGTGAACCAAGATATGGCCGCCGTTGCCGACCATGTTGATTCTACCTCTGGTCTTCCCGTAAAGAGCCTTTATGGAACCGACTCCTCTTCGCTCACTCCTTCGTCCGATCTTTTGCGTGGACTCGACAACCTGATATTCGATATCCAAGACGTGGGCTCGCGTTATTACACGTTCATTTATACTCTGGCCAACTGCATGCAGGTCTGCGCCAGAACGGACACGCACATGGTCGTCTGCGACCGCCCGAATCCCATCAACGGTGTGACCGTCGAAGGCAATCTCGTGGGTGGGAAATACCGTTCCTTCGTCGGGCAGTATCCGCTTCCCAACCGCCACGGAATGACCGTGGGCGAACTGGCGAACCTGTACAACAACCATTTTAAAATCGGTTGCGACCTCACAGTCATTCCCATGCAAGGCTGGGAGCGGACGATGTGGTATGACCAGACCGGCCTTCCCTGGGTTGCCCCGTCGCCCAACATGCCCACGCTGTCAACAGCGACCGTGTATCCGGGAATGTGCCTTATCGAGGGAACCCTGCTTTCCGAAGGGCGTGGCACCACCCTGCCCTTCGAACAAGTTGGCGCCCCATACATCCAGGCCGAAACGCTCACAAAGACCCTGAACGCAGAAAACCTTCCCGGCTTGTTCTTCCGCCCACACTATTTCAAACCCCAGTTCCAGAAATGGAGCGGCGAGATCTGCGGCGGAGTACAGCTTCATGTGAAGGATCGTGACGTATTCAAACCTTTTCTGACCGGCATCGCTGTCCTGTGTTCGATAAAGAAACTTCATCCTGGGGATTTTTCTTGGCGCACCGAGCCATACGAGTTCGTCAGCGACCGTCCAGCCATCGACCTGCTCTACGGGAACCCAGCCCTGCGCGAAGGGATGGAATCGGGCAGTATCTCCCTCCCGGACTTGGAAGCATCGTGGAACGGGGAGACGGAGGAGTTTCTCCAGAAGCGTGAGGAGTATCTCATTTACTGAGACAACACCCTTATTTCTTCATTTTGTCCGGGGCCCTCGACAACTTGCAGTCGAAGGTGAAGCGGGAATGGCCCAGCGTATTGGTCACACCATTTTTTTGAAGTTACGTCGTTCCAAAGCGGTCATAATCAATTTATTTTTGGTCTTCTGGGTGCACTGCCCCAAGAAAATATTCCCTAAGAAGAGCATCCCGGTTCCGACCATATCCCCCCTTACACAGGTAATTATTGACAGTGGGTAAGCTTGAATTTACCTGGCCCACACCAGTTGTTGGAAAAAATTAGGCCCACCTATTGACAAAACAGGAAGCTATTACTATATTGAGGGATTTGGGCGCGATTTAAATCTATGAGTTTAAAGGAAAAACTCCTTTCCGACATGAAAGGGGCTCTTAAGGCAAGAGATGCGCTCAAGCTTAACACCATTCGCGGTCTTAACGCCGAAATCAAAAATCGGGAGATAGACCTCCGCCAAGAGCTGGGGGATGACGAGATCATCCCCATCATTTCCACTCAGATCAAAAAGCGAAAGGAAGCCGCCGCCTTGTTCGACAAAGGAGGTCGCGCTGACCTTTGCGAAAAGGAAAACCAAGAAATGGCCGTCCTGCAGGAATACCTACCCGAGCAGGTTTCCGAAGAAGACTTGCAGCGGCGGGTCCGGGAAGTGGTCGCCGAATTGGGGGCCGTGGAGATGAAAGACCTTGGGAAAGTCATGAAAACACTTATCCCGGAATTCAGGGGACGCGCCAACAATAGCGTGATCAAAAACTTGGTCGCTGAACAACTGGAAAAATAAACGTTTAGGCAGAGCCTGTTGGAATCGCAGACTGCCCAAAAGATATTTTTTAAAAAGAACCCCCTCAGGCTTGACCTCCAGCGAGGATCATTCCTCAAGCCTGATACTACAGGCCCAACTCCTTGGCACACCATATTCCCGAAACCCTAATTGAGGACATCCGCTCTCGCACCGATATTCTGGAAATCGTCTCGGCGCATGTGCTGTTGAAGAAGAGCGGGAAAAACTACAAAGGGCTTTGTCCGTTTCATTCCGAAAAAACCCCTTCGTTTACCGTCAGTCCCGACAAGCAGATTTATCACTGCTTCGGTTGCGGCGCCGGCGGGAACGCGTTCAAGTTTCTAATGGAAATGGAAGACCTACCGTTTCTGGACGTGGTGCGTAAACTGGCTTCCCGCACGGGGGTGGTTCTTCCCGCGCAGAAATACGGGAAGCCCGATCCTGCTTCTAGAGAACGGGAATTGCTCTTGATCATCAACCAGAAGGCAGCGGCCTATTTCACCCAACTCCTCAATGATGAGGAAAGTGGGCGGGCCGCACGGGAATACCTTCAGTCCAGGGACTTCCACAATGAAGCTCTACTGACCGAATACGGGATCGGCTGGGCCACGCCGGGATGGAGAGACACCTTGATCCATTTGCAGAACCGGGAAAAATGCTCCCGCAAGGACATCGCCCGGGCCGGACTCATCAAACAGAAGGAGGGCGGCAGCGAAAGTGATTATTATGACCGGTTCCGCAGTCGCATCATCTTTCCACTCAAAGATATCCACAGCAACCTGATCGGGTTTGCTGGAAGGACCCTCGACGGTGAGGAGCCCAAGTATCTGAACTCGCCGGAAACCTCACTCTACATAAAAGGGAAACACCTTTACGGACTCAACCTCGCTCGGGAAGCTATACGAAAGGAGAACCGGGCTCTTTTGGTGGAAGGTTATTTCGACCAGATACGCGCGCACCAACATGGTATCCGCAACACCGTTGCTACATGCGGCACGGCCCTGACTCTGGCGCAGGCCGGATTGCTCAAAAACCACACCCGCCGGGCGACCCTGATCTTTGACGGAGACTCCGCCGGTGCATCGGCCGCTGAGCGTGGGTTTGAGGTGCTTCTGGAAACGGGACTGGAAGTCGAGGTACTTAGGCTTCCTGCCGGACACGACCCAGATTCCTACATCAGTGAGTTCGGTCCCGAAAAATTTCGTCAGGAGTTAGGAAACGCCAGGCCGTTTGTGGAGTCTTACATAATGAATGCCGTAAATGCGGGAGACCTTTCTACCCCCGCCGGGAAAACGGAGGTCGTCAACCGCGTTCTGCCGATCCTTACCAAAGTCAAAAACAGCGTGGAACGCACCGAATGGATGCGCGTTTTAACGGAACGGGCCGCTGTGAACGACAAGGCTCTGTTAGCCGAATTAAAAAATGCTCTCAGGCAAGACCGGACCAAACTTAGACCAACCCAAAAGGCCGCAGAACAAAGAAACAAGCAAAACCCAGAGCTCTACCTAGTTCACCTGATGCTGGCCAATAAGGAGTTAGCCATAAAAATCAAAAACCAAGTTTCGGCGGAAGAATTCGAAGACCCTGCACTCCGTCGAATCATAGAATTGTTTTACAATCTGATCAATGAAAACCGGGAATTGCGCGTTGATCACGCTATCGACTACATCGACGAACTGGAAACCAAAGCCCTTTTAAGTAGAATCGGCGTCGATCCGATTCCGTTCGATAATCTAGAGCGGACGGCGAACGACTGTATTCGTGCAGTTAAAAAAAGGCTGCTCGACCAAAAAATTACCACCCTCAAACACCAGCGCAATGAAGCTGTCGCCGCCGGGAAACCAGAGCGCTCCCGCGAGTTGGAGAACCAATTGCACGAACTGCGGTCGACACTCATTTCAGGGTGGAGCTAAGCTTGATGAACAAAACACACACCCACTGAATTTGACCAAATCAAAAGGAGAAGTCTTCACGATGCCAAAGCTGAAAAAAACTGTTGACAGCGTTGAAATCAACCGATTGATCACTGAAGGGAAGGAAAGGGGCTACCTGACCTACGGGGAGATCAACGACGCGTTGCCTCCTAATGTCGTGGAACCAGGGCAAATTGACGACTTGGTACATCTGTTCGGAGAAAACAAAATCCATATTGTGGACTCGGTCACGAAAGGGGAGAAGCTCATCGCCGACCAGGAAGAAACACAGACAGCAAAAGGCGTCTCCGGCGCTAAAGCATCATCGACCAATCGCGGTGAAAATATTTCAATAGATGACCCGGTTCGCATGTACCTGCGTGAAATGGGGACCATCTCCCTGCTCACCCGTGAAGGTGAAGTGCAAATCGCAAAAAAAATCGAGGCCGGGGAAAATGAGGTGCTTTCGGCTGTGGCCAACTGCCCGATCACCATCAGTGAAATCGCTGCCCTTGGCGCCCAAGCCAAAAATGGAACGCTGAGTGTATTCGATATCGTTCATACCACTGAACCCGAAGAAAAAAAACAGGAACTGGAAAAATCTGAAACGAAAATTTTTCTAAAAAACTTTAGGTATCTTAAGTTGCAGGAGCAGAGACTCCGAAAAATCCAAAAACGCCTTACCTTGAAGCTGACAGAGAAAATGCGCTCAAAACTCGAAAAAGAGGAAACCACTCAAAGAAAAATCCTGGAAGAGTCCACTCGAAAAACCAACCTAAACTCCGATGTCACGGACAAAATTATCGAAAAAATCTATGAAAGTGCTGCGGCGGTTCGTTCGGCGGGAAAACAGGAACGGGATCTCGAACGGGAGTGGGGAATGACACTGGCGGAGGTTAGAAGACAAGCCAAGAACTGGTCCAAACAAAAAAGCGTTAAACTCCCACGCGGGAAAACCGTAACTCGCACACAGTATGACCGTTACTTAAATCAGTTCCAGCCCGGACGCAGAAAAATAAAGAAAATCGAAAAGGAAACCAATACACCTAAAGAGCAGCTGCTCGCAACGGTTCGTTCCATTGCCCGCGGGCGTGTCAAGAACAAAGCCGCTAAGAGAGAGTTAGCTGAGGCCAACCTCAGGCTGGTGGTCAGTATCGCCAAAAAATACACTAACCGAGGCCTGCAATTCCTCGACCTAATCCAAGAAGGCAACATCGGACTCATGAAGGCTGTGGATAAATTTGAATACCAGCGAGGATATAAGTTCAGCACCTATGCCACTTGGTGGATCCGCCAGGCTATCACCCGGGCCATTGCCGACCAAGCGCGGACCATCCGCATTCCCGTCCATATGATCGAAACAATCAACAAACTGATCCGCATATCTCGACACTTGGTTCAGGAGCTCGGGCGCGAACCCACACCTGATGAAATCGCCAAGAAAATGAACCTGCCAGTGGATAAAGTCCGCAAGGTTCTTAAAATCGCCAAAGAACCAATCTCGCTTGAAACACCCATCGGCGAGGAAGAAAACAGTCACCTCGGCGATTTCATCGAAGACAAAAAAATTCTGTCCCCAATCGACTCCGTGGTCAAAAAGAACCTGAAGGAACAGACTTTAAAAGTTTTGTCGACGCTCGCTTGTAGAGAAGAAAAAGTTCTCCGCAAACGGTTTGGTATTGGGCTTGACTCCGAACACACGCTGGAAGAAGTTGGACAGGATTTCTCCGTAACCCGCGAGCGCATCCGACAAATCGAAGCTAAGGCATTGCGCAAGCTCAGACATCCCAGCCGCAGTAAAAAGCTTCGTAGTTTCGTAGAAGGTTGAAACACTCTGGGGCCCATAGCTCAGTTGGTAGAGCCCCCGGCTCATAACCGGATGGTCGGAGGTTCGAATCCTCCTGGGCCCACTAAACTTTACAAGGATTAATAACTTTTACCGCAGATTCTTTTTTTTGTGTTAACGGGTTTTGAACTGGTAGAATTTTTCAGAGTCACCGGATTTATCAGCGGTTTAATGTAACTACTCTCGAGGAAAGCTTAATGAAATCTCTAGCCACGATCACTGAGAAAGACATCGAAACCATTAAAATGGCTTTGAATGATGCTATCTCTGACATGAATACGGAGCTAAAGGGAAACCTGACAGAGAAACAACAGGTAGGTATTCTGGAGTATAAAAACAAATACGCGCGAGTATTCGGCAAACTTCGCCAAAACGCTTCCATCTACTCGTTAAGCGAAGTGGAGCTCGATCTCACTGCAGGTGGGCTGAACGATGCCATTCAGTTGATCGAGGAAAATTTAACCGACGACCTAAGCGAAGCAGAAAAGAACGAGATTCTGCATTATAAAAATGACTGTGCCCGACTAGTCGAACTCTTGGCTGGATGATTTCTTGAACAGCCCCCCCCCACACTAAGACGTTTCCTGCCCCACGACCGAAGTAGCCTACTCCATCCGTTAAAAAAAATTAACGTAATAGCCATATAAAAACATCCAGCCAGTGATTCCCGTGCCGGCAATCATGCTTAACACCCAAGCCTTTTTACTATCCCGCCTGAGATTATTCGTGTCCTTATGCATGAGGGCGGAATGAACCAGCATACCCATAGAGAATGAAATGCCGAGAAAGGACAGCGCCAGAACAACCATCATGAACGGTGAAAATTCTAGTTCCGTCCTCATTTCAGTTCTCCCCCTTGGAGAATAAATCCGGACTGCGCAATCCCCAGAATCTCAAGAAGCTTAGCCAACCCAGTCACTGAACCCAAAAGCACAACTAAAAGAACCAGAACCTTACAGAAAACAACGAA
>CAJWLY010000057.1 GCA_913043155.1 uncultured Nitrospinaceae bacterium
GAAGGGGACCAAGCCTTACAGTTCGAAAAAGAAAACCTTCAACTACAAGAAGTGATCCTTTCGCTTCCAAAAACAGAGAGGTTCGGCCCGTCCTAGGCCGAGCCTCTTTTTTTTAAGGCTGGTTCAAGTTTGGCCGAAAAGGGTTAGATGAACAAAGATCAGTTTATTAAAAAGATCGTCTGTATCGGTGCAGGATATGTAGGCGGACCCACGATGGCCGTCATCGCCAATAAATGTCCTGATTACAAAGTTACCGTTGTGGACATCTCTCGGAAGCGGATCGAGGCTTGGAATTCTAGCCAGCTCCCGATTTATGAACCGGGGCTTCGCGATCGAGTGGAAAAGGCTCGGGGAAAGAACCTTTTTTTCTCTACTGACATTGATGCTGAAATTGCCGCGGCGGACATCATTTTCGTGTCAGTCAATACCCCCATCAAAACGTTTGGGGAAGGGGCAGGGAAGGCGGTCGACCTACAGTTTATCGAGCAAACGGCCCAGCGCATCAAGAAGAATTCAAGCTCTCCAAAAATCGTCATCGAAAAAAGCACCTTGCCGGTGCGATCTGCAGATACTTTGGACACCATCCTGCATTCAGGAAAGAATTCCGTTCGGTTTGAGATACTGTCTAATCCTGAGTTTATGGCCGAGGGTACGGCGATCCGGGATATGGAAGAACCCGACCGCGTCCTCATAGGGTCTCACGAAACGCCCTCCGGCCATGCCGCCCGAGACGAGCTGGTAAAGATTTACAGTAGGTGGGTTCCAGAGCAGAAAATCATCACCACCAATCTATGGAGTAGCGAATTGTCCAAGCTGGTTGCCAATGCTTTTCTGGCCCAGCGCATCAGTTCGATCAACAGCATTTCTGCCCTATGCGAGGCGACCGAGGCCGACGTGACTGAGGTTGCCCGTGCGGTGGGCTGCGACTCCCGGATCGGCAAAAAATTTCTCAATGCCGGGATCGGGTTCGGCGGCTCCTGCTTCCGCAAGGACATCCTCAACCTCGTCTATCTCTGCGAGTATTACAAGCTGGACGATATTGCCCAGTTCTGGCAGGCAGTGATCCTCATCAACGATAATCAAATGGATCGGTTCGTTAGCCGGATTCTTAAGACTATGTTCCGGACGCTGGTGGATAAAAAAATTGCTGTATTTGGGTTTGCGTTTAAGCCCGACACTGGGGATACTCGCAATGCTCCGGCAATTTATATCTGTAAACGTCTGCTTGAAGAAAAGGCGCATTTGAGCATCACCGATCCCCACGCCCTCCCCAACGCGAAAAAGGATCTCGACGGCATTGACGAAGGGGTTAAATATATCGAAGATCCTTATGAAGCCGTAAAAGGGGCGCACGCCCTGGTTCTCCTCACCGAGTGGTCCGAGTACTGCGGTCTGGACTTCCAAAAAATCTACGACAATATGAAAAAACCCGCCTTTATTTTTGACGGACGCAACCACCTCAACCACAGGAAATTGTTCGAGATCGGATTCAACGTCTATCCCGTCGGCAAACCGTCTCTCACTCACATTTGATAGGTTGGATTATTTAATGCCTGGAGGTTTATGGCAAAAGGTGCAGTTGTCCATGGGGCGATGCGGCATGATGGGGGTGTTTTCTACTTTCCGGACATGGCAGTTAAGGCAGGCGTCGGAGGATGGCGGACCCTTGTGTGCCTGGCTGATGGATAGGGGGGGTGCCGCACTTAAAAACTCACTGACGACCCAGATGATTACCACGACACCGATCACCGCCATGAAACGGAAGAAATTGATCTGCCCCTTGTTGGATTTTCTGGCCATGGAATGCAGTAGGCGGAATTAAGAGGAAGAGGCCACGGCATCGATTTCCACTTTGGCGCCTTTGGGAAGCGCCGCCACTTGGACGCATGCCCGGGCCGGTTTATTCGCGGAAAAAAACCGTTCGTACACTTGGTTCATGCGGGCGAAATGGTTGAGGTCTGCGAGATACACCGTCGTCTTCACCACATGGCCTAAACTCAATCCGTCGGCCTTGAGGATGGCTTCGATATTCTGCAGGGTTTTCTCTGTCTCTTGTTCAATTTCTCCGGAACACATCTCCCCTGTGGCTGGGTCGAGTGCGATCTGCCCAGAAGTGAATAGGAAATTTCCAATACGGACTCCCTGCGAATAAGGTCCGATGGCAGCCGGAGCCTGGTCTGTTTTTACGATTTGTTTTTCCATGATGCAGGGTCCTTGGCGATTTGCGCCATGTTCTTAATGAATGGATAGGATTTGAACTCGCGTCCAGTATGCGAGAGGATGAGGCGATGGGTCACTTTTTCGATTTCCCCTTCGGCCCCTTGTGGAAATTTTAACCGGCCGGCATGTTTGATATCCAGTGTTTTTAGTTTTTTCAGGTAACTCAGGATTCCTACCTTGAATCGAACTTCCGGTTGGGCGCGAAATGAACACGGTTCGCATACGATTCCCTTGTGCTCAAAGCTGAACCCAACCCACCCCGTTCCTGGCGGTCCCTTGCACAGGGCGCAATAGCTAAGCTGGGGGGTGTACCCTGAAAGGCAGAGAAACTGCATCTCGGACAATCGAATTAGAGTTTCTGATTTGTCCAGAGTTTCAAGGGTTTCAAGGGTCTCTACGAGCAGACGGAAGACCTTTCTTTCCGGGTGTGCCTCAGCCACTAGGGTCTCAACCAGCTCGTTGAAATAGATTCCGATGTAGAGTTTCCGGAAGTCGTCTCGAACCGGTTGGAACGATCGGATGATGTCGGAGTGGTTCAGCCGATACAAGGACTGGTTTTCCTTCCCAAAATAGATCAGGCGAATATGAGACATGGGTTCTAATGCTGCTCCGAATCGGTTTTTGAGTTTGCGTGCCGCCTTGGCGACGCATTTGACCTTACCGAATTTGTCGGTCATGAACGTGACCAGTTTATCTGTTTCCGACAGATTGATGCTTCTCAGCACGATGGCTTCGGTGTTAAATAGTGCCATAGGATTTTGCTTCTAGATCGAGTAGAAATTGTTTGAGATGGGTTCCGCCGGTGAACCCACCTAGGTCGCCGTTTTGGCGGATTACCCGGTGGCAGGGGACGATGACAGGCACTGGATTTCTCCCGTTGGCGTTGCCTGCTGCGCGAAAGGCCTTAGGCCGATTAACAGAACGGGCTAGCCACTTGTAGCTTTTGGTTTTCCCAAATGGAATGGTCATGAGTTTTCTCCAGACCTGTTGTTGGAAACAGGTTCCACCGGTCAGGTCGAGCTTACACGAAAACTGCTTTAACATGCCTCGGAAATACAGATGGAACTCTTTTTCCACACCTGCTAGCTTATCTCCTCGTTTTTCTGGGCTAGGGTGCAGGATTCTGAGCGTCTTTAGGAACTCGGGCTCGCCGGAAAGGGCCAGCGCTACGCGGCAAATTCCGGCGGGAGTAGCTGCAACTCCAGTCCAACCCAGTGGTGTGTGGAACATAGTGTAGGTTAGTGGGCCGGGCATTACGGATCCACCTGAATGTTTTGACATGCGATCTCAAAGCTGGTGCGCGATGCTGGGGAACAGTTGTCGGAAATTCATCAAATGCCCGCTCCCCCAACTAAATCTATATTATCATCAAAACGCGTGGGAGAGGCGGTAAGAAGCGGTTGAAGTAATTTTTTTTAAAACGACCGTCATTTTAATAATGCCATTCTTCGACTGGTACAATTATAATGCTGCGCCGGTCTCTTGGTATTTTTTGGAAGAATTATAAATCGTTCTCAACCAGGTAATCTTTCGATGACAGCATATCCACGAGGTTTGTTATTCGGAATGATTTTTTTCATGTGGATCCCGGGTGTGTGGGCGGAAGACTCGGAAATGGTTTTCATCCCAGAAGGTGAATTTCGCATGGGCAGCACGGAGGGAGAGGGGCGGCAGGACGAGCATCCACAGCACAAGGTTTATCTCGATGCATACTTTATCGATCGATTTGAGGTGACGGGCAAGGATTTCGAGAATTACCTTAAAGCCAATCCCAGGGAGCACCCGACCATTACTGGCTGGTGGGGGCGTGAGGTGCGTCCGGACATGAGTCATCGGCCGGTGATTGGCTTGACGTGGAAGCGATGTAGGAATTATTGCGCTTGGCGAGGCAAGCGAATGCCGACGGAAGCGGAATGGGAACGGGCCGCGGGAGGTATCGATGGGCGAACCTATCCATGGGGCGATGATCTGCCGAATCCGGACCGGACCAACTTCAACCGCTGTTGTTTTATTCAGAAGGGCCAGGTTCTGGCCAATGTGGGAAGCCACGCCTTCGGTAAAACTCCAGACGGAATTCATGATCTAGCGGGGAACATTGCCGAATGGGTGCATGATTGGTATGATAAAAATTATTATCAGGTCAGTGAGTACAAAAATCCGCGAGGGCCGGACAAGGGAAGACATCACACCATTCGCGGTGGGGCATGGAATAGTTTATCTGGCTACCTCAGGTCATCGAGTCGATACGGGTACGACGACGCAAAGGATTTTTATGGAATCGGGTGCCGGTGTGCCAAGTCCACCGGGAAGCATTAGGAGTACTCTAAAAATTCAAGTTCTCTGCAACACGCATTCTAATTGAGTGTCATCATCTCTCCTGCTGGCTTGATGGAGAAGCTATTAAGTTCAGCCTTCTAAAATTTTAATTCTAGGACCATGGAAGCTCTAAGCCAGAAGATTGACATCATGTGCAGGGAGAAGTTTCGTCGCCTCATTGCGGAGAATATTGCCCGCTTGGGGAATATATCGATTCGATACACCAAGAATAATAAAAAGCTTTCTCTAGAACATTTGGAAACGATTTATAATTCGTATGAAAAGGTAGTGCGTGATATTCCAAAACAACTCCTTAAAATCGAGAGGACAGTGAGATTGAAGTACCTGGAGCCGATGAGTGACAAACGGCGCTGTGATATTTTAAGGAAGATGAGTACGGACGTGGAATTACTCATCAATGGAATGGACGACGAATACCGCGCTGTCTACAGCAAGCATCATAAAACAGAAGAGTTTGAGCAGAGGGCGCAGGCGATTCTGGCTGCATCCAAAAAGAAAATAGAAGAAGAAACCGTTAAGCTTGCAGTAATACTTGACCAAGAAATTGTTGGATCAGACCGTATACCGCCAGCTGGACTTGCAAAAGTTTATGGGCTGGATGAGTCTACCTTGGTCGATCTAAACGCAATCAGGCCCCTACAAAATCTTCACCAGGTCTTTGATCGCTTGTCCAGTGATGAGAGGGCGCGGGCTGCTTTTGATGGAATACAAAAGAGCATTATTCTTTGCTCAAAATTTGGGACTGGGGTTGAGGTGGACGAAAAGCAGTCACGCACTGTTGAGGCGCGGCGTCTTAAAAAAAATAGCATGGTGGCAGGGACGCTGGTTTTGCAGGAACTGATTTATAATATCCAGATTATGGTCGAACAACTCCAGCTACCCGAGGAACGACGCAACGGGGGTATCGTTTGCAAAACGTGGGATCGTCTCAAGGATTTGTTGAAAGGTTATGAAGGAGAAGAGCAGGTACTGAATTGTCTAACGCCGTTCTTCCAAATGTTTGCCTTGCACGAAAAACAAGAAGGAGTTTGAAGCCTGTGTCGCGATCCAAACACCCCATGGTTTTATCGATTCTGTTGGTCACTCTTGTATTTGTGTTTTCGGCATGCGCCGTAATTCAAATGGGTCCGCGTATTGAGCCTCTGGAAGAAAAGGTGATCGAAGGCGAGGGTCCTGGAAAAGTTTTGCTGATCGACATTGATGGGCCTATCAGTAATCATCCCAAACGAACGGTGACCGGATTCGAAAAGGAAAAAGGGATGATCGACCGGGTTAGGGAAACCCTCAAAAAGGCAGAAAAGGATGATGACATCAAAGCCGTCCTGCTTCGTATCAACAGTCCGGGGGGAACGGTTACCTCCAGTGACATTCTTTACCATGAGTTCAAGAGTTTTAAAAAAAAGAAGGGCATTAAGATTTATGTGTCGGTTCTCGATATAGCGGCTTCCGGTGGGTACTACATTGCTATGGCGGGGGATACGATTACGGTACACCCCACCTCGCTTACCGGGAGCATCGGTGTGTTGGCGCTCAAGGTGAACCTGGAAGGATTGATGGGAAAGGTAGGGATCGGATGGGAAGTAGTTAAGTCAGGGGATAAGAAGGATTTTATGTCTCCCTTCAGGCCTCTTACCGAAGAAGAACGAAAATTATTTCAAGAAACCATCAACCGTTTCTATGAGCGTTTTGTTGGGCTCATTGCACAAAACCGCCCTCAACTCGATCTTACGACTGTGAAGGGCTTGGCCGACGGGCGAGTTTATGAAGCCCGCCAGGCGATGGACGCCCAACTTGTCGATCGCATCGGATATCTGGACGATACGCTTGCGCTGATTAGAGGCGAGTTGGCGGAGCCCGACCTTCAGGTGGTGACCTACCATCGTCCCGGAGCCTATAAGTCCAATATTTATTCTTCTCTTGAAGGCCCCACTGGATTTAACCTGATCAACCTCGATCTCGGTTTGGACCTTAATAAGCTCTCACCTCAATTTATGTATTTATGGGTTCCTTAAAATTTTGGATGAAAGTTATCGGGAATCCATGGAGCAGGTGAATCGTCAGGCGTACAAAGATAGGGTCAGTTCCGGCCGCATGAAAGAACTTCTCGCGGTTGAAGCATTGTCGGAAAAGCGGGCATGAGTATTTTTAGGGGTTACTTAACAAACACGCTGACGAGGATACCCCTTTCCTGTTAGTAGGGTCTTGAAAGTTATGGATTCCCGCGAAGCATTTAATTTACCCCACACTACGGGCCAATGGGTCCAGTGGCTGCAAGATGGAATCATCAACCCGGATCTAGGTACAGAGGAAACGCGCTCGATATTGCATCACCTCGCCGATCTAGAAATTTTCAAGTCGGATGGGGAAGGGGCGTGGAAGCTTTCCGGTCTAGAGCCGAACTGCACTGGTAAAGATGTGCGTCTCATTCTGCAGGAGCTCTTAACCGAGGTGAGTGCTGCCGAGCAGGGGTTTGCATTGATTTATTTCTTTCCACGGGATGATGGTCTACCACTTCCGCTTTTGCAAGTATCCGAAGGCTCATCGACGGCCTCCAAAAAAAAGAGTTTGTTTGCAAAAAGTAAAGCCTCTGGAGTGGAAGTATCATCCGACTTAAGCAACCTGCAAATTGTCAAGAAATGGGGTAACCAGTTGCGTCCGTTTCTTGACCTAGAGCAGAAGATCATCGCTCGGTTGAAGGGAGAATATACCACCCGGGAGGATGCGCAGCGGTTGTTCAGTTATATCTTGGATAAAACCCGTAAAAAAGCCTCACCTAAACAATGGGAACAACTCAGTCGTAAACGTCACCGCTGAAAGCTTCGATGCTTTCCGCATGCCCTCCACCTCCATAAAGGAATGAGTCGATGAGTAAGAAACACCTTGTAATACTGGGCGCCGGACCCGGTGGGTACACTGCTGCTTTTCTCGCCGCTGACCGGGGGATGAAGGTCACGCTGGTTGACGCGCAAAAGAGTCCAGGCGGAGTGTGTCTGTATAAAGGATGTATCCCTTCGAAGGCCCTTCTCCACGTTGCTGGAAACATCAATGAATCACGGTCGGCGAAGGAATGGGGAGTCGATTTCGGCGATCTGACTATTGACCTGGATCGCTTGCGCCGCTGGAAAGAAGGTGTGGTTTCAAAAATGTCCGGTGGACTTGCCATGCTGTGTAAGCAGAGGGGAGTGAACTATATTCATGGATGTGCGGTTTTCAAGGATTCTCACACGATTATGGTTTCAGGGAGGGATACCCTGGAATTTGACCGCTGTATTCTCGCGACCGGATCGCGTCCAGCTCTGCCGAAACATTTTCGGGAAGGTGGGCCGCGGATTATGGATTCCACGGCCGCCCTGACCCTCACCGATATCCCTCAACGTCTACTGGTTGTGGGAGGAGGCTATATCGGCCTTGAGATGGGATCGGTTTACGCTGCATTGGGTAGCCGTGTTTGTGTTATCGAAATGACGAATGAACTCCTTCCCGGTGTCGATCGTGATCTTGTGCGGCCTCTGCAGGGGAAACTGACCAAAGATTTTGAGGCTATTCATCTCAGTACCCTTGCGACATCAGTTGTTGCCGAGGAAAATTCGGTGAGCGTTATCATGGAAAGCGGAGAAGAAACCGTGGAGGAAACGTTTGACCGAATTCTGGTTTCCGTTGGGCGCCGTCCGAACTCTGACGCTATCGGCCTCGATAATACTAAGGTGGAACTTGATGAGGGCGGATTTGTTAAAGTGGATGAACAACAGAAGACTACCGATTCCTCCATTTTGGGGATCGGCGATGTGGTTGGCGGACCGATGCTGGCGCATAAGGCTTCAGATGAAGCACGTGTAGCCGTTGACGGATTGACCGGGGAGGAACGCCCTTTAAATCGTACGATCCCGGCAGTGGTGTTCACCGACCCCGAAATTGCCTGGTGCGGACTCACTGAGTCTGATGCGAGGTTAAAAGGGGAAAAAGTTGAGATTGCCCGTTTTCCCTGGGGGGCGTCGGGGCGGGCGCAGACCTTGGGACGGACCGATGGAA
>CAJWLY010000058.1 GCA_913043155.1 uncultured Nitrospinaceae bacterium
TTCCCTGCTTTTTGAACCGAGGAGAATCCGTTTTCCCGGAGTTTGTTCAGGTCCACATCTGAAACTTCCGACGTGACCAGAAGAATGAAATGCAGGGTCTTGAAAATCCTTTTGATATTCTCCAAGTGGTTCGGTTCGGTTTTGCCCTTGCGCATGACGAATATGATGAGATCGGGCTTGATCGGATTGGATGGTTTGAAGCAGTCCGTGAGGTTTACGAAGGTCATCACCAAGAGTTTTTCTTGCTTCAGTAGCTTTGCTAGATGGAGCCGTTCACCTTTGATCGGATCGACTATAAAAATCGATTTAAAGTTCGGTTTTCTTCTTATGTTTTTTATGTTTCTTCTGTCTTTTTGTTGGTTCATATTTTTCACTTTACCATCAAACCACGCTTCTATGAAATGAAAATGGAGTTTCCCGGTGGTGCAAACTCAGCGTTTGGGTTTGGGTTTGACTTTGCCCGAAACTGTATAGAGAATGGATTGGAAGCTATCGAATTTCGGTGGGGCATTTTATGACGATACTTCGACAGATACTGGTCACGTTTCTGCTGTTCATAGCGTATCCTTTGAGCGCGTTTGCATCAGGGGAAATCGTCGTTGTGAGGATCGATGGACCCATCAACCCTGTTGTTGGTGAATTCGTGACTGACGAGATTACTCAGGCCAATGGGGTAGCGGCCGAGCTGATCGTGATCCAGATGAACACGCCAGGCGGGCTCGACACTTCGATGCGGCAGATCATCAAGGCAATCGAGAATTCGAAAGTTCCCGTAGTATCTTACGTTTCGCCTGGTGGATCGCGTGCGGCCTCGGCCGGGACGTTCATCACCATCGCATCGCATATTGCCGCGATGGCGCCCGGTACCAATATTGGAGCAGCCCATCCTGTCAACCTGATGGGCGGGGGCGGTGGAGGCGAACAGGCTAAAACGATGGAAGAAAAGGTTGTTAATGATGCATCGGCTTATATCCGCTCCCTTGCCGAGCAGCGTGGACGCAACGCCTACTGGGCTGAGTTATCTGTGAGGAAAAGCGCTTCCGTTTCTGCCGAGGAAGCCAAACGTCTCAACGTCATCGATCTGATCGCCGCCAACCTGGATGGACTTGTGTTGGCTCTGGACGGGCGCGAAGTGAAGATGAATGGGGGATCCGACATTCTCCACACAGCGGGTAAGCAAATCGTTTACAAGGAAATGAACCGGCGGCAAAAAATTCTCGATGTTATTTCCAATCCGAATGTCGTCTATATTCTGATGATGCTCGGACTAGTCGGTCTTTACCTCGAACTTTCCAACCCGGGACTTATTTTGCCGGGAGTGATTGGTGGCATCAGCCTCATTCTGGCCCTCTACGCCATGCAGACTTTGCCGGTCAACTATGCCGGATTTCTCCTAATTCTGTTGGGAGTGATCCTATTCATTGCCGAGATCAACGTCATGAGCTATGGTCTCCTACTGGTGGGCGGAACGATTTCACTTTTTCTCGGATCGCTCATGCTGATCGACAGCGACGACCCGGCAATGCAGATTTCCCGGGCTGTGCTTTACCCAACAGTGGCAGTGACTACCCTGATTTCCATAGGAGCTGTTTATCTGGCTACCCGGTCTGCTCGTCTGCGTACGACCACTGGTTCCGAAGGGTTGATCGGCGCAACTGGTGTGGTTACCGCCGAATTGAATCCGGGAGGACGTGTTTTCGTCCACGGGGAAACTTGGAATGCCGAAAGCGACACCGTGATCTCCGGCGGTGAGAAGGTGGTCGTCGAATCGATTGATGGGCTCAAGATAAAAGTCCGAAAAGCTTCGTCTCCGAGAGAAGAAAATTCGGCCCAGGGATGAGCTCCCCTGACTTTTTGAAAAATGTAAAATCCCTCATGTCCATTTTGCAGATGGTTGGGCTGGTTGTGTTTTTCCTCGTGCTCTACGGGGTCTTTCTGATCAGTTGCGAGCGCCGAATCATTTTTCATCCCGTCAAGTATCCCGAAGGATACTGGAGTCCAGCTTCGAGATCCATTCCAGTAGAGGATGTTTATTTTACTACCGGCGATGGTGTCCGCCTGCATGGGTGGTACGTACCTTCCAGCGGTGGGGCGGCGACGATGCTGTGGTTTCACGGTAACGCGGGTAACCTGACGCATCGGTTGGGCAATATTGAGATGCTCAGGTCGCTTCACATTAACCTGTTCATTTTTGATTACCGGGGCTATGGAAGAAGCGAAGGTGAACCAGATGAGGCCGGGATTTATCTTGATTCGCAGGCGGCGTATGACTGGCTGGTGAACATAAAAAAAACTCTTCCCCAAAAAATCGTTCTATTTGGCCGTTCGCTGGGAGGTATCTGCGCTGTTGAAATCGCCGCAAAAAATCCGGCTGCCGGGCTCATCTTGGAATCGGTGTTTCCCTCCGCCCGGAGAATGGCTCAAAAGATATTTCCGTTTCTTCCTCTTGGCTGGGCTATAAAATCCCGGTTCGACGCCATCGCTCAGGTCCCCGGCTTAAAACTCCCCAAGCTGTTCCTTCACGGTACTCAGGATGAGGTCGTGCCTTATAAACTGGGCCGGGAGCTTTTTGCCGCCGCTGTCGAGCCCAAGGCGTTCTACGATATTGAAGGTGCTGGACACAACGACACCTACCTGGTGGGCGGTCCCGCCTATTTCGATGCGCTAGACCGATTTATCCGAAACGCTATTTCTGATGGGTCCAGGAAGAATTCATGATGAACCGCTGCCCAATTTACGTTACATTGTAAAGCTTTTAACCTTGGCCTCCGGCGGAGACCTAGAAGAAATTACATGCAAAACGACATTCGTAAGGAAATTCTTAAAGATCTCAAGCGGGTGGTGATCAAGATCGGAAGCAGTATCATCAGCAACCGTGATGGAGGGCGAGCCGGTCTTACGATCGGTTTGAATGCCGACCATGTGCGCCGCTTAGCTGGAACAATCCGGAGGATCGTTGACCGGAACTGTGAGGTGGTATTGGTTTCCTCCGGCGCGATCATGGCGGGGAGGGAGCGGTTGGGGCTGAGCAAGGCTCACCTCACCATTCCCGAAAAACAGGCCTGCGCTGCCATCGGCCAGAGTTACCTAATGCACACTTATGAGAAAAAATTCGAAAAGGAGGGGCTCAAGGTAGCGCAGATTCTCCTCGGACACGATGATCTCGAAAATCGCGGGCGTTTCCTCAATGCCAAGCACACCCTGGAAACGCTCTTGGAACATGGAGTGATTCCGATTATCAACGAAAACGATTCGGTGACCGTCGATGAAATTAAGATCGGGGATAACGACACCTTATCAGCCACGGTTGCCTGTCTGGTGGATGCACAACTTTTGGTTATCCTTTCTGATGTAGACGGGCTCTACTCCCGCGACCCTTCAAAAAAAAGCGGTAAAAAACAAGATGCGCCCAAACTCATCGGACATATTGACCATGTGACGGATGAAATTGAGAAACTTGCAGGCAAGAGCAAAAGCTCCGTCACTGTTGGGGGAATGTATACCAAAGTCCTTGCCGCGAAACAGACCATGAGCTTTGGTATCCCCACACTGGTTGTGAATGGATTGGACAACAAAGCGTCAGATAAGATTTTCTCCGGCGAGAGCGTGGGCACTCTATTCTGGGCTGGAAAGGAAAAGATTAAAACGCGGAAGCACTGGATCGCTCACACGCTCAAGCCTTCGGGGCAGATTACCGTCGATTCCGGTGCGAAGAAGGCGATCGTTGAACGGGGGAAAAGCCTATTGCCTGCCGGGGTGGTATCCGTGGAGGGGCAATTTGCATTCGGCAACGCAGTGCGGGTTTTAGATGAAAAGGGTACTGAGATCGCACGCGGACTTATCAATTACAACGCCCGGGACTTGGAGCAGATCAAGGGGATGAAAACCGCTGCCGTGCGCAATCTTTTCGATCAGAACTTTTATGAAGAAGTTATCCACCGCGACGATCTTGTTGTATTGTGACTGCGCGCAAAAAATGGTGGGAGAAGAAACCCGTTCGGTTCGAATGCCAGCCTGACTGTTTCAAGTGTTGTGCTAAGCCCGGGATCGTTTATTTCGAGCCGGCGGCCATCGAGAAGTCCGCGAAGTTCCTCAAGACCAGCCCCGAACAGTTCCGCAGCGAATTTTTGAAATGGGACGACGGGCACTGGGTGCATGATGTGGAAAAGGGAAAGCCTTGCGCTTTTCTGATACCGACCGGATGTGCCATCCAACAAAGTAAACCCCTTCAGTGCCGGGCCTATCCCTTCTGGCACGAGAATATGAATTCTGAAAGCATGTGGCGGTTTGTCGGGGCGTTTTGTCCGGGAATCGGGATCGGTCCTGCGGTGCCCATGGTAACCATCCGCAAGTTCCTGAACAAATTTAAGCTGTAAAGAAAAGGTGTGTTGTCGCGAAACAAAAATCGCGCAGCGGTTGATGGCGGTGGTTAAGGGGCTTGGGGGCGGCAGTTGACATTGGTGCGGTGCATGGGGATAATACCCCTCGGCTTGACCGACTTTCCTCCATCCGAATCCATTGAATTATCCGGTTTTACATGAAGAGTTCAATCCGCGGTGGGGTGTGTTTTGTCTGGTCTAACGCCAATGGGTTGACTGGCAAACTTTTATTATAGGAAATAATTTCATGTCTGTTGCAGTAGTCGTTGGGATGCAGTGGGGAGATGAGGGTAAGGGCAAAATCATCGATCTCCTTGCGGAGGATGCTGATGTGATCGCACGTTATGCCGGGGGGCATAATGCCGGACACACTATCGTGTTTGATGGCAACCAGCATATCCTGCACCTCATCCCTTCAGGTATTTTTCATAAGAACAAGCTGTGTGTCATCGGCAACGGGGTGGTGGTCGATCCCTCAGCCCTGGTCCATGAGATGAAGCAGTTGAAGGATGCGGGAGTTGATCTGGAAGGTCGCCTGGTTATTAGCGACCGGGCGAACATCATTCTGCCTTATCACGGAACCTTCGATAAGGAACGCGAGATTTCTCGAGATTTTGAGAAGATCGGTACGACAGGACGCGGCATTGGTCCGTCTTACGCCGACAAGATTGCCCGGACCGGGATCCGCACGTGCGACTATCGTGATGAGGACCGACTGCGACAAAAATTGAAATCTAATTACCGTGAAAAGAAAACTATTCTTAAAGACTTTTATGGCCACGATCTTCCTGATTGTGACAGCATGTTCGGTCAATTGATGGAATATCGGGACACATTCCTTAATTTCTTAGGGGACACCCATGTTCTTTTGCGCGATCAGATTGCGCAAAATAAAAAAATCCTTTGCGAAGGTGCCCAGGGAACCATGCTGGATGTAGACCACGGGACTTATCCGTTCGTAACTTCTTCTAACGCCAGTTCCGGAGGGGCGTGTACAGGGCTTGGCATCCCGCCGACGCAGATAAATCGGGTCGTTGGTGTGATCAAGGCCTACACCACCCGCGTCGGGGAAGGTCCGTTCCCTACCGAACTCAAGGGAGGAAGCGGAGAAAAACTACGCGCGGAAGGCCAGGAGTTCGGTTCCACTACCGGACGTCCGCGGCGTTGTGGCTGGTTCGACGCCGTCGTCGCAAGATACGGTGTTTGCCTCAACGGCATCAACTCCATTGCCCTCACCAAGATTGACGTTCTCGACCGTTTCGATACCCTGCAGGTGTGTACGGGGTACAAGTATAAGGGGGCCGTTTACGAAGAAATGCCCGCCGATCTGAATGTGCTGGAAAACTGCGAGCCGGTGTATACTGAGTTCCAGGGCTGGAATCAGAGTACCGTGGGGATCGAAAGTTTCGATCAACTGCCCGAGAATGCGAAGCGTTATATTGATGCCTTGGAGAATCTGCTGGGGGCGGGCTTCCTCATGATTTCCACCGGACCCGAACGATGCCAGACCATTCGCCTAGGCGACTTGTTCTAGGTTCTGGTTCGGCCGTTTGTTCTTTAAGGGGGGCGGCGTGCAGTTCGATTTTGCAAACGAGGTTCTGGAATACTTTCAGGGGCGGAATCAGTCGGAACTGACAATCGACCTTGAAGAGATTCCCTCCAATTGCTGTCTCGGTCGCCTACCCGAAGTCCGACTCCTCAACACCTCTCCTGAAAACCCAGAGAATTTTCGTCATTTTATCGTCGAGGGAATCAGTATTTACCTGTCTAAAAACCTGCGCACTGAGAATACCCTTAAACTTTTTCTTTCCGGACTGGGCCCTTTCAAAAAACTGGAGATTGCCGGAATCAACCTTATACTGTAATTGGGTGATACAAGTTGTAAGATTGTTCTACAGACTCCGACTCCAAAGTTATGCTGACCATTTTTATACTCATATCTTCCTGCTTGTTTTTCTATTTTGTGGGGTACCGCTATTACGCAGAGCGCCTCGATCACGAGGTGATCCAGCCCGACAACACCAATATTACCCCTGCAGTGAGCCAGAACGATGGTGTGGATTTCGTGCCCAGCAAACCCTTGGTGCTGTTCGGTCATAACTTTGCTTCCATCGCCGGGGCCGGGCCCGTTATAGGTCCTATTGTCGCAATGCATCATTTCGGGTGGGCCGTTACTCTCATTTGGGTTCTTATAGGAAACGTATTTATTGGTGCGGTGCACGATTACCTGGCCCTCATGGTTTCGGTGCGGAATCGGGGTAGTTCCATCGCCGAAATCGCCGAACATACCATGAGCGGGCGTGCCAAGGCAGTGTTTGCTTTGTTTCTGGTGCTGGCGATGCTTCTGGTGATTGCCGTCTTTGGCGTGGTCGCTGCCAAAACCCTCATCGCCCAACCACAGATGGTGTTTCCTACCTTCGCTATCATTCCCATTTCGGTTGCGTTGGGCTGGTTTATCTATTCGAGGAACGCGAATTTAATGCTGTCATCCGTTGTTGCTGTTCTCGCGGTGATCTTGTGCATTTATATTGGATTCCAGATTCCGGTACCTCTGCCAGATGATGGTGTGCTGGGTTTATCCCCGCTGATGGTCTGGTTTGTTGTTCTTATGATCTACGCGGCGGTGGCTTCGGTTCTTCCCGTTCAGATATTGCTTCAGCCGCGGGATTACCTGTCCACGTACATTTTGTTTGGATCGATGGCGCTAGGCATGATCGCCCTGCTTTGGGTCCATCCTGGACTCAACACGCCCGCGTATCGCGGACTATTTTCCGAAGAACAGGGTCCGCTGTGGCCGATGCTGTTTGTTCTAGTTGCCTGCGGCGCGGTTTCCGGATTCCACTCGCTGGTTGCGGGTGGGACGACTTCCAAACAATTGGCGGTCGAGTCACAGGGACGGCTCATCAGTTATGGTGGTATGCTCACCGAAGGAGTGGTTGCAGTGATCACTGTCCTTTTAGTCGGCGGTGGATTGTACTGGGTGGCTCCGGCGGCCGGCGGCATCGATATGGAGACACTTGGATTTCGCGAAACTTTGAAGTCGGGTGGATGGATCCTCGCTTATGGGCATGGATTTGGCAACGTGGTTCATCAGATGCTACCGTTTTTGAGTTTCACGTTTGCTTCGATGATCGCTGTACTGGCACTCAATACATTCGTTCTGACGACGCTCGATACAGCAGTGCGCATCACCCGCTTCATTGTTCAGGAGTCTGTGGGGCGTAAGGTGTTTCTATTTCAAAATAAGTATATTTGTACCTTGGGTGTAGTGTTTTTCGCTTACCTGATTGGTACGACTGACAGCTGGCAGAAGATATGGCCTATCTTCGGTGCGACCAACCAACTCATCGCCGCGGTGGCGCTGTTTGTTGCCGCTACCTGGCTCATAGCGATGCGTAAACCGACACAGGTTGCGCTTTATCCCGCCCTCTTCATGGTTGTGACTACCATCGGTGCATTGGCCTGGCAGTCCTATAAGTTTTATACCCAACCCCAGCCCAACCTGTTTCTGGGAACCGCCGCGCTGGTGCTGATCGGACTCGCACTGTTCGTCGGCTACGAGGGTATGGAAGCGCTTAAAGGACGGCGGGAAACACTCGCAACAGCTTCCAGTAAAGCCTAGATCTGTCTATTAGTAATGCGGGCGTGGAAATGATTGGGTTGTGAGGAAAGCTCGAATTCATACCAAGTGAGACCCGAGTTTTTTTTTAAATGGTTTCTCTAAAAATTTAATTGGTTTTTCGTTGATGGGTGCCCCGGTGTGGTTGGATTTTTGGTGAAGTTGTATTATGATTGATCATCCAATCCATTTAAATTTCCTCTCCCGGTTTTTCCGGCGAATTGACGAATCTTTCATCTAACAGGGATATTTTTGTGAAACTCAGCGAAGTTCTGGCGCTTCAGAAAAAAAAGATGGCGGGAGGTGGCGCTCCATCGTCAGCGTATCCGAAGGCACAACCAGCTCCGGGAAACACATCAGCGATCAAGGTTATCCGTACCCGTGAGACGCCAAATCCGAGTGCTCTCCAGTTTGTGCTCAATTCGCAGATTCTGGAGAATGGCAATC
>CAJWLY010000059.1 GCA_913043155.1 uncultured Nitrospinaceae bacterium
CGCTCATCGATATAAAAAGTGGGGCGGGGGCCCTGCATCGGCAATTTCCGGGTCTCGTTCATCGCTTTAAACGGTACAAAATCGATCCGGCGAAACAGCCCATCCTCATTTATCCGACGCTCCATTACCAGAACGGTGGAATCCGGATCGACCGGGATGGACGTACCGATACCAAAGGACTGTGGGCGGCGGGGGAGGTGACCGGCGGGCTTCACGGAACCAATCGGCTTATGGGAAACTCGCTTCTCGATATCACGGTATTTGGCAGACGCGCGGCACTGTCCATTCGAAAAGAACTGCCGTCAAGAAAAGCCGTTACCCTGTCCCGGCTCAAAAAGTTCAGGGAAGAACTGAAAGCTATCTCGTCCCGGCGGGAGATCATGTCGCCACAACTGTTTCCCACAGTGGCTAATATGAAGATCAATTTTTCAATGAATAATAACCAATGAACAAAGATGAAAAAATGTTTCCCTAGTGTTGCCCCGAGCCTGTATGCCCAAGGGTCTTGCGGGGGGTACGGGAAAACTCTCTGTTAATTATTAGCTGCTTTCATGATAGAAATCATCACAGCATACGGGGTCGAGGTCTTCGCGGCACTAGTTATATTCGTTGCCCTGACCGTTCTGCTCCTTAGAAGCAAAAGGGGGGAGACAAGCGTTTCCGGGGCGGATACAGTTGAAAATAAGCTGGGCCAGATCGGCGACGAATACACCGTGCTCGGCAACGTGATAATAAGATCGGAGAGAGGTATATCGTGTATTTCGTACGTGGTAGTATCTCCTTACGGTGTGTTCGTGGTTAACGTGTACGGCCTGACCGGAAAAATTTCAGGAGATCAAAATGCCGCTGAGTGGCATGTCAAATGCGGGCTGACACGCGAGACAATGATGAATCCGCTTTGGGAAAACCGGAAACATATCAACACGTTGGAAAAAAACATTGGACCATATCCTTTTATTCCCCTGGTGGTGTTTACGCACGCAAAACTGGTGAGTGATTTTGGCAGCTGTGTAGTGCGGACACACCAGTTGCAGCAATTCTTCGCCGGGTACACAAAGATGGTGCTGAAGCCGGAAGACCGGGAAACGATTATTCGTGTTTTAAAAGAGTGAGGAAGGCTAAAAGATGGGTGGGGGCGAAAATTTCCGGGAATTTTCTATGTGGTGACCTGATCTTGACTGGGAACGAACATGAGATAAAATACCTTTATTCTTACCCGTATTTCTCTTTTGAGGTCAGCAATTCTTATGAAAAATCTGTTTTATTCTTTTTGTGTATTCCTTGCGGTCATCACTTTTATGCCATTCTCTGCGCATGCCGTCCCATGGGAAGGCTACAAGCCGTCTTGCGATACTTCCGTAACCACGATATGCACCATCGAACTGTGGCTAGCCCATAAACAGAAAAAGAACAATCGAGCAATTCGTGGGTTTCTCAAGTCCAAACACCTCAAGGTTTTGCGGCATACGATCCAATACTGGAAACCTAAGGGTGGGCATCCACCGACCAACATCGCCATTGGCAGTGAGGTCAGCGCCGAGGACGCTCGTATGGCAATCGATATAGCAATCAAGTACAACGATCAAGTCGACACCTTGATTCTTCGCCCGCTTAACCCCCCTAATTATGTTGCGATTGCGACCTCGGCTTGGGATGAGTTGTCAGAGGTTCGCGTTACGCCCAAGGATCTTGAACAGTTGAGAGACCCCAAACTGACCACTGAGGAGTTTCATGCTCTATACGCGAAGCTAACAAACGAAGAAAAGGCCGTCCAGCGCGGTGGAAAATTCTACTGACGGATCTCCCCAACGCTCTACCCAGTCTCCGTTTTGTTTAAAATTGACAAAATTCGGTAGTTTTGATAGAAGCAACGTTTGATCGGTAAAAGGTCAGCCGGTCAGGTTTTTTTGATAACCGTTTGTTTTTCTGTAAAATAGCGACCGGGTACCTCGAGGCGCCGTGACCGGATAGAGGTCTTGGTTTGGTAAAATTTTGACTTAATACTTAACTTCTAGGAATTGATTATGCTGGAACTAGCATTTGCAATGGCTCCGCCGCCGGAAGGCGCGGAACAGGGAGGGGGCGGACTTCTTGCTCTCCTGCCGCCGATGATCATGATGTTTCTGATCTTCTATTTCATTCTGATCCGGCCGCAACAGAAAAAACAGAAGGAAACTCGCCAGATGTTGGATACCTTAAAGGAGGGAGACAACGTAGTGACCTTGAGCGGGATTCACGGCACGGTAAAAAAACTCAAGGACGATATTGTGGTTCTTCAGATAGATAATAACGTCCGCATTAGGATCAATCGCACGTCTATTAGCACCCTTAAAGAATCGGGTAAAGACTGAGTATGTTTAGAGATCTCAAGTGGAAAATTCCACTAATCCTGTTTGTTGTCCTCGGGGCGGTTGTGCTTGCCCACCCCCTCAAGGAGAGAATTGCCCTTGGGCTCGACCTTCAGGGGGGGATGCATCTGGTTCTCGAAGTGCAGACGGCAAAAGCGGTTGAGGCGAGTCTGGAGCGTATCGCCGACGACATCAAGCGCGATATTCAAAACGAAGATTATGAGGTGGATCGTGTCAGCGCTGACTTGGAAAATAATACCATCACCGTGCTCATGGTCGATGCGCTAGACCTGCCGGCGGTGGAAGAGGTTATGGAAAATTATACCGTTTACCTGAAAAACGAGGGCAAGGTGCGCGAAGGGCGTGGGCTTCAGTTCCGTTTGTCAGAGGAAGAAAGCAAACGCATCGCCCAGAATGCGGTGAGCCAGGGGTTGGAAACCATCCGTAACCGGGTGGACCAGTTTGGCGTTTCCGAACCGACCATTCAGGTTCAGGGCGAGCGGCGCATCTTGGTTCAGTTGCCCGGAATCAAAGATGCTAACCGTGCCATCAACCTTATCGGTAAAACCGCTCAGCTTGAATTCAAGCTACTTGACGAATCGATCAGTCCGGAAACTGCGTTGAGTGGATCGGTTCCAGAAGGTGACGAAATTCTTTACAAGCGTGACAAAAATAAAGAAACCGGTGAAGTTTCCAGAGTTCCTTACCTCGTTAAGAAACGAACCGTGCTCACCGGAGAAACCTTGAGCAGTGCTGAGGTGCGCTACGATTCGGAATTCAATGAACCCTATGTGGCGCTTACGTTCAACAGTGTTGGTGCCATGATATTTCAGGAACTTACCCGGGAAAATGTAAAAAAGCGACTGGCAATTGTTCTGGACGACAGTATCTATTCCGCGCCCGTGATACAAGAGGAGATTCCAGGCGGGCGCGCGCAGATTACTGGTCAATTTTCGACTGAAGAGGCCCGCGATCTGGCCATCGTTTTACGCGCGGGTGCGTTACCGGCGCCGGTTGTGATTCTCGAAAACCGGACGGTTGGCCCCTCTCTGGGGAAAGATTCTATCGAACAGGGTGTTCGTTCCATTCTGCTTGGGTTGATCCTGGTTCTGGTTTTTATTGTCATTTATTACAAACTGTCCGGTATTGTGGCGGTAGTCGCACTGTTGTTGAACTTGGTTCTTCTACTCGGTGCGTTGGCTTATTTTGGTGCGGCGCTTACCTTGCCGGGTATTGCGGGAATCCTGCTTACTGTGGGCATGGCCATCGATGCAAACGTGCTGGTGTTCGAGCGTATCCGCGAAGAGATTCGTCTTGGCAAAACTGTTCGTGCGGCGATCGATGCCGGGTATGCTAAGGCCTTGAGTACGATTGTTGACGCCAACATCACCACCTTTATCGCTGCCGTGGTTCTTTTCCAGTTCGGAACCGGGCCGATCAAGGGGTTTGCTATCACGTTGTGTATCGGAATAGCCGCGAGTATGTTCACGGCTGTGTTTGTTAGTCGGGTTATTTTCGACTCTACCATGAGCCGAAAAAAAATTTCCCGGATCAGTATTTAGATCTGTTTCTTGAAAACAGATGCTATGTTGGAATGCCTTTGTCGGGCATGAACTCCCGGTGTTCCGGGGTGTTTATTTATCTTTTTGAGGTTTTATGGAAATCTTCAAGCGTCAAACCGAATTCGATTTTATGGGGAAAAAGCAGACAGCGATCAGGTTGTCGGCTATTCTCATTCTAATCGGGATCGTCTCCGTCATCATTCACGGCGGACTAAAATACGGCATCGACTTTGCGGGTGGCACTCTGGTGCAACTCAAATTTGAGAAGCCGCCAGCTATTGAAGAGATTCGAGATGGACTCAAAACGATTGGCTTAGGGGATAGTACGATTCAGGAGTTCGGCTCGAAAAACCATATTCTGATTCGCGTCCAGCGGTCCGAAGAGAAACTGGAAGAGGTGGGAACACAGGTTAAAAATAGCTTGGCTGGGAAATTCAACTCCGAGGCAATTGTGGTCGAACGTGTGGAGATGGTCGGGCCTAAGGTGGGGCGAGACCTCAGGGAAAAAGCAGTCCTTTCGATTATCTACGCGATCATCGGGATCGTTATTTATATTTCCTGGCGGTTCGAACTTCAATATGCCATCGCCGCAATCATCGCCCTCATCCATGACGTGTTGGTCACCATGGGAGCGTTTTCTCTTTATGACAAGGAATTTACCTTGGTGATCGTGGCTGCGTTCCTGACTATCATCGGTTACTCCCTCAATGATACCATCGTCGTATTCGACCGAATCCGGGAGAATATGCGGCGCAAAGGCAAAACACCACTGGTCGAGGTCATCAACAACAGCATCAACCAAACCCTAAGCCGCACGATCCTCACTTCTGGCACTACTCTGCTGGTTGTAGTGGCCCTGTTCTTTCTCGGTGGCGAGATCATCCATGACTTTTCCTTCGCTCTGCTAATCGGTGTGATAGTCGGAACCTACTCCTCCGTTTTTATTGCCAGCGTTTTCCTCGTCTACTGGGCTGAGCGCACCCAAACCAGACGTGCTTGAAAAAGCAATCCTTTCTGTTACTACGGTTTTTCCCGCTTTTCTGGAAAAGTTTGCAATCCATTAATCACCGTGCTAGATTTTCGAGCGAAATCCAAACACAATTGCACGGACGGAAAGGAAAAAAGCCCCCTCCAAAGGAGTGCAAGAGGAGGGCTGAAAATCTCTTCTGTTTTCATTGTATTTGAATAATAAATCCGCAAAATGTGTGGTTTTCTGGTGACCCGGGAGCTTTTATTTTAATGAATCCTCAACTGAAGTACCTGATTGAGCTTCAGAAAATTGATAGTGAAATTGCTGAACTGGAAAAGAGTCAAGCTCGCATTCCAAAACAAATCGAAGCTGGAAAATCTGACCTTCAGGAAAGGCAAAATCGATTGAAAGCGGCGCAGGACGATATCTCCGAGATGCAGAAAAAACGGAAAGATCTGGAGCTGGACGTAGCGACCGAGAACGATCACATTGCCAAAACCAAGACTAAACTTCCATTGGTTAAAACCAACAAGGAATACACTGCGATTCTAGCCGAGGTTGACGCAATAAAAGAAAAAATTTCTGTATTGGAAGACAATGAGTTGGAACTCATGGAAACACTAGAGGCAAAAGAGAAGGTGATCCCCCAACTTCAGGCTCTGTGCAAGGAAGAGGAGGATAAGTTCAACGCTTACAAATTGAAAAAAGAAGCCGAAATGGCCCGGGGTGAAAAAGAATTGGGGGTGAATCGAGCCCGGAGTGCAGAGGTGGCTCGAGCTATTGAAACCAAGTGGCTGGGACAATATCAGAAGGTCGCCAAGGCTCGTGACGGATTAGCGGTAGTCGGCATTCAAGATACCGTATGCCAAGGCTGCTATCAGCAAATCCTTCCCCAGCAGGCCATAGACGTCAGGATCGGTGAAACCATCACCCAATGTCAACATTGTTTGCGCTACCTGTACTGGATAGAACAATCGGAAACCGCGGTTCCGAAGTAAACCAGGTGGTCGCTGTCCCGGTTTTTAGGCCGGGAGAGAGGAAAGTCCGGGCTCCACAGGGTAGGATACTCCGTAACGCGGAGTGGGGGTGACCCTAAGGAAAGTGCCACAGAAAAGACACGGCCTACCCGGCGATAGGGCGACCTTTCGTCGGCGGCAAAGGTGAAAAGGTGAGGTAAGAGCTTACCAGTACCGTCGGTGACGACGGTAGCTTGGCAAACCCTATCCGGAGCAAGATCAAATAGGAAAGTGCTTGAGGGCGGCCCGCCCGATACTTTCGGGTTGATTGCTTGAGCCTGCTGGTAACGGTAGGCCTAGATTGATGACCACCGCCTCGATGCTGGACTCGTCCGGCAGAAAGGAACAGAACCCGGCTTATGGTTTGCTTCGACCGCGGGAAACTTCTTGGATGGAGGTGTTTTCTCGATTGCCTTCAACTATCGGCCGATACGGTCGCCCAGAGGATCGTGAGGTTCGTAGGAAACGAGCACTCCGACCACTGGGCGAACAGTAAAAAAATGGAACCAAGTCTTTCACGATGGATTTTACAAGCCCTTCCCTGAAAAACGTTTTTTGATCGCTGCCCCTCCTTAGGTGGAAGGAATCTTCTCGTTCTTTTGCGGTATCCCGTTTTTTTTGAGATAGCAATCAGTTATGTGCCGGTTTTGGTGAGGTTCTGTGAAGCTCTACAATGGGGGTTGTCTGAGGTGGTGGTCCGTAGCTTGTTGGAATCGGTGGCCAACGGCAATAAGACTTTCTTCATCAAAGTGTTTGCTCATCAGTTGGACTCCGATGGGCATTCCATCGCTTTTTGAAATCCCGCAAGGGACCGACATTCCCGGAATGCCTGCCAGATTGGCTGAAATTGTGTAAATATCCGACAAATACATCTTGAGCGGGTCGTTTACGCGTTCCTTCAATTTAAACGCGGTAATTGGAGCGTTGGGAGCGACGATCACGTCGGATTCCTGAAATGCGTTTTCGAAATCCTGTTTGATGAGTGTTCGAACTTTTTGTCCCTTCAGGTAATATGCGTCGTAGTAACCTGAGCTGAGAACGAACGTTCCTAGCATGATACGGCGTTTCACCTCCTCGCCGAACCCTTCCTCTCGCGTATTCATGTACATGTCCAGCAGGTTGTCATTCTTTTCCGATCGGTACCCGTATTTAACGCCATCGTACCGTGATAGGTTGGTGCTTGCCTCAGCGCAGGCGATGACGTAATACGTTGCCACTGCATACTCCAGATGTGGCAGGGAAACTTCTACTTTTTCCATCCCCAGCGATTCGAGAGTTTTAATAGCTTCCTGAACAGAGCGCTCCACTTCCGGATCGATTCCCGACGTGAAGTACTCTTTCGGAATACCCATCTTCAGCCCGGAAACGCTTCGTTCCAGCGATTTCATGAAATCGGGTCGCTCCACATCGGCAGAAGTGGAGTCAAGCGGGTCCTTTCCGCTGATCACGTTCATTAAGAGAGCCGAGTCAGCGACGGTTTTGGTCATAGGGCCGATCTGGTCCAATGATGACGCGAATGCGATGAGTCCAAACCGGGATACCCTGCCGTAGGTGGGTTTGAGTCCGGTTACGCCAGAGAAGTTTGCGGGTTGCCGGATCGATCCGCCAGTGTCGCTTCCAAGTGCTCCTATGCATTCGTTGGCAGCGACGGCGGCGGCAGACCCGCCGCTTGATCCACCGGGAACTCGTTCAAGGTTCCACGGATTCATCGACGGGTGGTGCCATGCGGATTCGGTAGAAGAGCCCATGGCAAATTCGTCCATATTGGTTTTGCCTACAATTACCGCACCGGCCCCTTTCAACCGCTTCACCACTGTGGCGTCGTAAGGGGAGATGAACTGATCCAAAATTTGTGATGCGCAGGTGGTGCGGGTTTCCTGCATGCAGATCAAGTCCTTCAATGCGATAGGGATGCCGAGGAGCGGCGCTTCTTCCGCTGCGCTTAGCCTGCGGTCGGCTTCCCGTGCTTGTTCCAGGGCCTGTTTCTTTGTTAGGTGAATATATGCTTGTACTTTTGACTCGACGTCATCGATGCGCTGGTAGACTGCTTCTGTCAGCTCAACTGCGGAGTACTTTTTTTGTTTGAGGTCTTCTTTTGCCTGAAGGATGGTTTTGCGATGCATGGTCAGGATCAGATGATCTTGGGAACTTCGTAATGGCCCTTTTGGTGTGAGGGCGAGCCCGTTAGGTAGTCTGGCGTGGCGCCAGATTGGGAGACTTCATCTTCACGGAATACGTTATGGATGGGAAGAACGTGGGACGTCGGTTCCACATCTTCTGTGTCTAGCCGGTTGAGCTGGTCGATATATTCGATAATTTGTTCAAGGTGTCCGCCAAGACGTTCTTTTTCCGCGTCGGTGAGTTTGAGTCGCGCCAACTGGGCGATATTGTCGATGTTGAATTTACCGGACATGGAGGGGGCAGACGGGTTGATATGGATGCTTAGCCTTCGGCGGCCTTTTTGCGTTCCTTTTTGGGTTTCTTCTTTTCTTCGACCATCTGTGCCGTGGCTACCATCTTGGAAGCTTTACGTTGCAGACGTTTCAA
>CAJWLY010000060.1 GCA_913043155.1 uncultured Nitrospinaceae bacterium
TCAATCTATCACTTGATCCCGAACGTGCGCGTAATTTTCACGACCAAACACTGCCAGCCGACAATGCCAAGACTGCACACTTCTGTTCCATGTGCGGGCCTCAGTTCTGCTCAATGAAAATTACACAGGATGTGCGTGATTATGCCCAGAAGCAAGGCATCAGCGAAAGAGAAGCCCTCGACAAAGGCATGCGAGAAATGTCGAAATCTTTCCGTGATAAAGGCGGAAAGATTTACTCAAAGACTTGAAGGAGGACGATGGCGTAAGCAGCGATACCCTCTTCGCGTCCAGAGAACCCTAACGTCTCGGTTGTCGTGGCTTTGATGCTGACTTGGGTCGCATCGATCCCGAGAGATTTAGCTATATTTCTTTTCATCGCTTCAATGTGGGGGGCGAGCTTTGGTTTTTGCGCAACAATAGTAGCGTCGGTGTTGACCACGTGGTATCCGCTTTCTTTAACAATCTCTCCTACTTTTTCAAGAAAAGCCAAGCTAGAAAATCCTTTCCACTTACCGTCAGTATCAGGAAAGTGCGTACCGAGATCGCCCGCATTACATGCGCCGAGTAGGGCATCGCACAGGGCATGACACAATGCGTCGGCGTCGGAATGTCCGTCAAGTCCAAGGGCGTGCGGGATATCCACGCCGCCGAGGATAAGCTTTCGCCCTTCGATCAGGCGATGCACGTCGTATCCGTTACCTACTCTAAACATGGGAAAGAGGAGCGGTTTTACAAGGTTAATTTCAATGCACGACTGTAATCAGTTTTCTTGCTTCTTCACGCGCCCAGCGGTCGGCGGATTGAACGGCTTCAAGCGTATCAACCGGTTGGCACTTATGATTGTCCATGGTAGCTCGGATAATCTCAGCAATATCTTGGAACAGGATCGATTCGTTTAAAAAAGCCTGCACAGCAACTTCATTGGCGGCGTTGAGTACGGCAGGCATGGTCTGCCCAGTCTTTAGCGCGTCCTGTGCCAGTCTGATACAGGGAAACTTTTCGTAGTCGGGTTCCTCAAACGTAAGTTGTTTTATAATTTTCAGATCCAGTGACGGCAATTCGCAGTCGATGCGATCGGGATAAGTCAAAGCATATGTGATGGGCACGCGCATGTCGGGGATTCCCAGTTGCGCTATGATAGAAGTATCGACAAACTCGATCATCGAATGAATAATACTCTGCGGATGGATGATAATCTCGATGGAGGTGTCACATCCAAACAGCCATTTTGCTTCGATGTATTCCAAGCCTTTGTTCATCATTGTCGCAGAGTCGATGGTGATCTTGTCGCCCATTTCCCAGTTGGGATGGTTGAGGGCTTCTTTGGCGGTAACGCTCTCCATTTGCTTCCGGGTAAAGGTACGAAAGGGGCCACCGGATCCGGTGAGGATTATTTTTTTGACGCGATCTTGTTTTTCTCCGTTAAGCACCTGCAGAATCGCGCTATGCTCGCTGTCGATGGGAATGATGTTGACGCGGTCTTTTGCTTCTTGAAGCACCAGTTCGCCCGCTGCCACCAGTGTTTCCTTATTGGCGAGCGCGAGATCCTTGCCCGACTGGATTGCGGCAAGCGACGGCACAAGTCCAGCGCTACCGACTATGGCTGAGACGACCAACAACGCATCAGGGTAGGTGGCAACTTTGACCGATCCTTCTTCGCCAGAGAGGATTTCCACATCCTCACTCTGAAGCAGTTCCTTGAGCGCGCCGCGTTTTGAAGAATTGAAAATGGAAACAAGTGAGGGCTTGAACTCTTTAATTTGCTCTGCGAAGAGTTCAATATTGCTGCCGGCGGTCATTGCTCCAACCGTAAAGCGGTCTGGATTGCACCGGACAACGTCGAGGGTATTGACACCAATGGACCCGGTGGACCCCAGAATGGAGATCATTTTCATAGTGGATATCAAAACTTATAAATCAATTTCCGTCCGGACTCCGATCACGATACCACTATCGGTCGGGAAAGAACGGTTTAAAGCACAAGCTTGAAGTAACAGTAAAAAACGGGACCGGCAAATAACAGGCTGTCGATACGGTCGAGGACGCCCCCATGTCCCGGAATCAGATCACTAGAATCTTTAACTCCAACCTGGCGTTTCAACAGCGATTCGGCGAGATCGCCGAATTGGCCGATAGTACCGCAAATGAGCGCAACGAGCAAACAATGGACCATCGCGATCTGGTCGAGAAACCAGACTTTTGCTACGACACCTGCCATCAGACTCCCAACGATTCCAGCTACGGCGCCTTCGACTGTTTTTTTTGGGCTGATTGTTCGAGCAAGAGGATTTTTACCAAAGTTCTTACCCAAGTAATACGCGGCAGTATCGCCCAACCAGACAATGAGGAAAAGAAAAAAGATGAGACGTTCGCCGTGTTCAAAACTACGAATAAGCAGGTAGTACCCGCCAAAACCCGCAACGTACAGAATGCCAAACAGGGTGTAGGCGATCTGATTGATAGCAATCTTGACGTTGGTTTCTCTGATAAACCACGCGGCGAATAGGGATATCCCTGCCACCAGCCCCCACTCTACAAAGAAGCGACCTTCGAAATAAAAACTGAGTAGCAAAAGGAAACTGAGAACCATGCCCGGAATGGGAAATCCCTTGACTCCCGTGCGGCCGATCATGGCGAAGTACTCGTAGACCGCCGCTAGCACAACAGCGGCGACGAAAATCAGAAACAGTAGGGGAGAGCCATAATAGACAACCCCCACAACAACTGGAATAGCTGTCACGCCTATTAAAATTCGCGTCAACGGTTATCCTCTATCAAATAAACAGGGAGTGGGCAGGGAGTTCTCGGTGGAAAACCTCCCTCAGGTTGTCACAGTAATTGGCAACTCGAACATGTCACAGCGTGGATCACGTTTCCGTGGAATCGGCTCCGGTCAGGCTTTTACAATTTGTTCCTGGGTCAGACCAAATCGGCGCTCTCGACCTTGATAGTCGATGATCGCCTTTAGCAGGTCTTCTTCCTGAAATTCCGGCCACAGGACTTCCGTGTAATGCAATTCGGTGTAGGCGATCTGATACAACAGAAAATTACTCACTCTTAATTCTCCGCTCGTGCGAATCAACAGATCGAGATCGGGAAGCGAATTCGTGTGCAGAAAACTTTCGAATACGGAATAATCGATGTCCTCCACGCATAGGTCATCTGCATGAACTTTTTCGGCCACCTTCCGGACCGCATCGAGAATTTCCTGCCGTCCTCCATAACTCAAGGCAAGGGTAAGCGTCATGCCGTCGCTCTCCCGGGTATATTCCTTGGTATGGGCGATGCGTTTCTGGATCTCCCCAGGCAACTCGTCAATATGACCTATGGTGTTAAAGCGAATGTTTTCGTCTCTCATTCGTCGCAGTTCCTTTTTCAAGTAATGATCCAGGATCATCATGAGAGTGCTGGTTTCTGCGGGCGGGCGATTCCAGTTTTCTTCTGAAAAAGAGTAGAGGGTGAGCGCCTCGATATCGAGCTTTCGACACAGGGTCACGATGCGGTCGACCGTCTTCACTCCTTCCCAGTGGCCTTGAATCCTAGGGAGGGAATTTTTTTTCGCCCACCGTCCGTTGCCATCCATGATGACAGCAATATGCCGAGGTAAGCGGCTGAGGTCGATTTCTTCGAGCAGTGGTGAATTAATTGAAGAAAGATCCATCGGAATAAACAAGCGGACATAACAATCGAAGACAGGACTCGTTTCCTATCTTCTACTGATCTTCGGGCTAAAACTTGATTTAATTATAGAGCATTCGTCAAATATTCAGGATATCTTTTTCTTTTTCCTGAGCTAATTTATCCGCTGTAGCGATATGTTCGTCCGTAATTTTCTGCAACCGTTCCTGTCCCTTGTGGCTTGCATCCTCGGAAATTTCGTGTTTCTTCTCTTTAGACTTGAACTGATCGTTGAAGTTGCGCCGTACGTTGCGGATTGCCACCTTATGGTCCTCGACATATTTCTTGACGACCTTAACCAGTTGCTGGCGCCTCTCTCCCGTAAGCGGTGGAATGTTCAGCCGGATAACCTTCCCGTCGTTGGACGGGGTGAGACCCAAGTCGGATCCCAGGATTACTTTCTCGAGATCCTTGAGAATCGAGGTGTCCCAGGGCTGAATAGTAATGGTCTGGTTATCAGGAACCCCGAGCGTTGCCACCTGACTCAAGGGAGTCGGAGTTCCATAGTAATCTACCGTGATGCCCTCCAAGATGGCCGTGTTGGCAGATCCGGTCCTCAGCTTGCTCAATTCCTTTCGCAAGTGATCCAGCGAATCATCCATCTTCTTTTTACAAGCCGTAAATAATTCCTCAGTCATAACTCAGCCCCCACAACGGTCCCTAACTTTTCACCTAATAACACTCTCTTGATACTATTTTCATCCCGTATATTGAAAACAACCATCGGCAATTTGTTGTCCATGCACAAGGAGACCGATGTGGAATCCATCACCTTCAGGCCCTTTTCCAATACTTCTAGGTAAGTCAAATGATCGAACTTGGTGGCCGAGTCATCTTTCATTGGATCGGCAGAATAAATTCCGTCTACCTTGGTAGCTTTGAAAATAACATCGGCTCCTATTTCCATGGCGCGCAGCGATGCGGCCGTGTCAGTTGTAAAGTATGGGTTGCCCGTTCCGGAAGCAAAGATCACCACTCTGCCTTTTTCCAGATGGCGGATGGCCCTTCTCCGGATGTAGGGTTCAGCCACCTGGGGGATCTCGATCGCGGTCTGCACCCGGGTGTTGACGCCAACACTTTCCAAAGCATGTTGTAGGGCCAAGGCGTTGATGATGGTGGACAGCATACCCATATAATCACCGGTCACCCGCTCCATCCCTAGACTACTGGCCGTGGCTCCACGAAAAATATTGCCTCCACCAATGACAATGGCAATCTGCACTCCCAAACCCTGCCCTGCAAGAACTTCCTTGGCCAGATTGTTGATCGAATCAACATTAATGCCAAATCCGCCATCCTTCTCAGCTAGGCTTTCACCACTCAGCTTCAGAAGAACCCGGTTATAGACTGGTTTATCCATGATCACAAATCATCTGCCGATCTCAAGTCGGGAAAACGTGCCAATGGTGATATTCTCGCCAAGAACTGCGATCTGCTGTTTTATCAGCTCTTGGATAGTGCTATCGGTGTCCTTGACGAACCTCTGTTCCAGTAGACAGTTTTCCTCGTAAAACTTTTCCATCTTTCCGGAAACGATTTTGTCGATGATTTTTTCTGGTTTCCCGGATTCCCGAGCCTGTGCAGCGAAAATTTCCCGTTCTTTGTTCAGCGCCTCTTCGTTCACGTCATCGCGAGAAACAAACCGTGGCTTTGCCGCTGCGATGTGCATGCAGATATCTTTGACCAATTGCTGAAAATCGGGGGTATTTGCGACGAAATCAGTTTCGCAGTGGACTTTGGCAAGAACTCCGATCTTACTGCCGGGGTGGATATAGGAACCAATAGCACCGTCGCCCGTTTCCCGGTCTGCTTTCTTGTCCGCGTTCGCCAGCCCTTTCTTGCGAAGGAAGGTGATGGCTTCTTCAATATCACCACCAGTTTCCTTTAGAGCCTGTTTACATTCCATGATGCCCACACCCGATTTTTGGCGTAGGTTTTTGACCATATCTGCGGTAATTTCCATTCTTGCTCCTTATCCTCCTAAATAATGGGGCTCAAACATTTTATCAGTGGTCTCCTTAAAGCCGCACCCACCCGCGCCGAGGCAACAATTTCAAGTCGTGTTCATTATCGGCGTGAAGGGGACACCCCCTCCCTTTCGCCCCCTCGAGTCCGTGGGTTGTAGTAATTGAGGTTCAGCTCGGCCGGGAAAAACTTGATCGCAGGCAAAGTCTCAGGCGTGGACCGTACTTTCGGCGCTTTCAGAGTTCGGATCGTTCTCAGCGCCGCCACCTTCACTTGTATCGGTTTTTTCCTCTGAGGCTTTCGCTGGGGATACCGGTTTTTCCTCATCAGCACCTTGATCATCTTTGCGGCTAGCCTGAAGTACTTCCTGGCCTTCAATCGCCACATCCGCTATCCGCTGGGTAAATAGCTTAATGGACCGAATGGCATCGTCGTTGCCCGGAATGGGGAAGTCAATTCCATCGGGATCGCAATTAGTATCTACCAAGGCGATGATCTTGATCCCAAGAGTTTTCGCTTCCGCCAGCGCAATTCTTTCCTTACTGGTATCAATAATGAAAATCGCGTGGGGGAGATCGCGCATCGCCTTGATCCCGCAGAGAAACTTGTTGAGCCTTTCAATTTCTTTGCGCATTTTGAGTGCTTCCTTCTTGTGAAGCCGCTCCAACTCACCCTCTTCCTCCATCCGCTCCAACTCTAGCAACCGGTCAATACTTTGGCGGATCGTGGAAAAATTCGTCATCGTACCTCCCAACCAACGCTGGTTCACGAAATACATGCCACATCGCTCAGCTTCTTTGGCAATGAGTTCCTGCGCCTGTTTCTTAGTGGCGACGAAAAGAATTTTCTTTCCTTCCTGAGTAGCGTTGCGGATAAAACGCTCGGCGTCTCGAAACATCCTCAGGGTTTTTTGAAGATCCACAATATAAATTCCATTACGGGCCCCATAAATGTACTTCTTCATCTTGGGGTTCCAACGGGTGGTCTGATGACCAAAATGCACCCCGGCTTCCAACAACTGTTTCATGGTAATTTCTGACATACAAAACTCCTTTAAGTAATAAGTGGTTAGTCCACCGCAACCTTCACCTCAAACCCGGAACCTTGCGGCCACCACGGATTCGATCTGGATGCGTGCGTATTTTACTGCTGCTTGGTGGGGGAAACCCAACTAAACTGAAATGTGGCTCAGCTTAACACATTGTTTTTAAGGTGACAAGTTTGGATTGAAAGGGTCTGGTGCCGGTAGGAAGACCTTTTTCAAAACCTTGCGATCAGGCTCAATCCTTTGATATTACAGGAGAAATCTGATCGGCCTTCACTGACTAGGCAGATGTCGCTGGATTCCGCTCATTCGATGAGTTGCGAGACCGGAGGGATCTCACGGATCTCTCCGGCCGGCGTTTTGAGTGGCACGAGAACAAGGTCCGAGATCTTGAAGGCAACCATGTGACCGATTTACCGTCAGCAGCTACCCTAACAGCAAAGGCTCCAGTTGGGCCACAAGCACACGTTTAAAGGAAGCGAAGATAATATTTTTAGATATTAATGGGGGTCCTCACTTGCCGTTTTTCCACGAGATAACAGGAACGCCCGTGGATCAGAATTTCGAGGATAGGATTCGTGCCTAGGCCAAACAGGCGATCAGGTCGTAGTCAGTGGAACCGGTGATGCGCATAGGAACGATCTGTCCCGGATCGACCTCGCTCACCTCAATTATGACCTGTCCATCAATTTCCGGAGCCTGCGTGGTAAGGCGCCCGGTCACCAGATATTCTTCTTCGGAATCGGTGCCTTCCACAAGCACAGGGAGAACCTCTCCAACGCGCGCTTTATTTTTTTCGCGACAGATTTCCTGTTGCACGCGCATCAGCTCGTCCTTCCGCTCTACCGCGATTTCATGGGAAACGAGATCAGGGTAATCATAGGCAGTGGTACCTTCTTCGTGAGAATAGGTAAACACTCCAACATGGTCAAACTTAATTTCACGGACAAACTCGAGCAAGTGTCTAAATTGTGTTTCCGTTTCGCCGGGAAACCCAGTGATAAACGTCGTGCGCAGGGCAATATCGGGAATCTTCTGGCGAAGCTCTTCGATCATGCGTCGCACTTCCTTTTCGGTTTCCTGTCGCTTCATCCGTTTGAGCATAACGTCGTGCGCGTGCTGAAGTGGTACATCGATATAGTTACAGACTTTTTCTTCCGATGCGATGTACTCGATCAGATCAGAATTAATGAACGTGGGATAACAATAAAACAAGCGCAGCCACTCCACGCCGTCGATCTTCGCAAGGGATTGCAAAAGGCGGATCAAGCCGTTCTTCACCCGCAAATCGATTCCGTACATTGTCGTGTCCTGAGAAACCAAGTTGAACTCTTTAACTCCGCGCCGGGCCAGATGTTTAGCTTCAGTGACGACCGATTCTTGAGAACGACTGCGGAACCGGCCTCGGATTTTCGGAATAATACAAAAAGCGCACTGGTTGGAACATCCTTCTCCAATTTTAAGGTAGGC
>CAJWLY010000061.1 GCA_913043155.1 uncultured Nitrospinaceae bacterium
TTTATTCCCTGGCCTTTCCAACCGGGGCGCACTGAACTTGGCATCGACCTTGGCATCTCCGGACAAGTGACCGGACTCGACTACCTGAAGACCCTCGCCATCAGCCGCATCTTTCTCGACAACTTCGATAACCTCCAATCGTCATGGGTGACCCAGGGCCCCAAGGTCGGGCAGGTTGCTCTCTACTACGGTGCCAACGACATGGGAAGCACCATGATGGAGGAAAACGTCGTCCGTGCCGCGGGAACCATCCATTGTCTGAACGAAGAGGACATCCGGCGCATCATCATCGATGGCGGGTTCATCCCCCAACGCCGCAACATGCGGTATGAATTTGTCAGCTGAATTTTAGTGGAATTGGAAGAAGCAGGCGCCGAGCACCCTTCAGGCTAGCGTTTACGCCTGTGTCCAGGTTATTGCGCAAAAGTCAGGCTGCCCGTTTCGAATCAGGAGGCATGTGCGTAAGTGTGTGCTGTCCCAGAAGGCTTTGCAGGGCAACCGGATCGACTCCCTGATTAAGCATCGAGTGGGTGAAGGATTGCCTCAGGGAATGAGGCGTAGCCTGCTTGTTCAACCCTGAGGCGATCAGGGCTTTTTTAAAAAATTTTGCAACCGCGCGAGTGGTCAGTTTTTCTCCGCGATCGCTGGGGAAGAGATAGTGATTCAGGTCCTTGGTGCCAACCTGCCACGTCAGTGCACCCTTGAGGCGATCCGTAAGGATGGTTGTGCGGCTTTTACGTCCGATGCCCGGTACGTAAAGTATGAACCGCTCTAGGTCTAGGTGCTCCACCTTCACCTCCACCAGCTCCGAAACCCGGAGGCCTGCGGTATAAGCCAGCTCAATCATCAGCCGGTGCTTCGGGTTCACCGTCGCAACGGCGATCCGGGTGACCTCATCGGGGGTCAGGACGACCGGATTGGGCCGGTGTTTCTTTGGGCGCTTGAAGCCGGAAAGATCGAGCGAACTCCCGAACGCTTCGTGACATAAAATCTCCATCGCCGTGGCCGCTTGATCTATCGTTGAGCGGGAGAAATAGCTCGCCACCAGGTGGTTCAGGTAGTCCCGCGCGTCCTGCACCGTAACCTGTCCTAAATCCTTCGGGCGCTTGAAGCGAATGAACCCTTGTACCTGTGCAAGGTAGGCCTTGATCGTGTGCGGACGGTACCCGCATCTTTGCATATGGCTCTGGACCCTGTTGAAGAATTCGGTATGAGCGGAGGGGTGGGTTAACATTTTGTTCATAAAGTTTCTCCGAAACAGGGCGCCTTGGGCGTTTGCGACGCACGTGGGCAGATTAGCAGTGGAGTGATGGCCGGATGCACAACTGCACAACCGGTAGAAAATTATAATATGGGCCAAAACTCCATTGAAGCAGCGGGCTTGGTCCTAAAGTAAGGTTAATATAATCAATAGGTTATGATTGGTCAAGAAAAAACGCAAATAAAACAAAGGTTTTTACCATCTCTGTTGTGCGTAGGACAGGAATTGGGGGGTGTCAGGGTCGGACCCGGATTACACTAGGTTTGCCGGAAGTTTTAGCCGCACCAGTTTCCAGGAAAGGCCCAGACGATGCCAGTCGAGCGTAAAAGGGAGGTTGCCTTGCTTGAAACTGAGCCTGAAACTCGATAAATCTGTGAAAAAGACGTAATCGATTCGTTCGTGCAAGCTCGGAATATTCGGGCCTTCGGGTTCATAAGGTTTCTTTTGAGTGCTGGGAGGGGTTATTTGTTTTGCGGAAGTTTTATTTTCGAATGCCTGGCGGATTTGTTCGAGAAACTTCTCGGGTTTGTTAAATAGATAGATCAATCCTGCGGGGGTTCCTATTTTTTCGGAGATTTCTTTTGAAAGGGTCAGTGAACCGAAACTGACTTGGATTCCCTCCTTTCTCAGGTTCTTTTTTAATTCTTTCGCCACCAGTTGATCCAGGTCCTTTGTGAGACCCTCTTTAAGCGGTGCCCAGTCGACACGTTCCTCCACCCCGCCCGTGTCGCCTGTTTTTAAGGCGACGTACAAATTAAACACCACGAGATAAGGCCAAAGGACGTAACATGACAGGAGAACAAAGAAGGTGATAAAAAATTTTCGCATTTAACATGGTCCAATGTTTATTTTACTTTACATAAAACGCTTCAATGGCACTGACAAGAGCGTCCACGGTGTATTCTTCGGGAACAATAGCAATGCGTAGTCCGCGCTCCTCTGCGGTTTTTTTAGTGACGGGTCCGATGCAGGCAACAGTGGTTTGATTGAGAAGGGCATGGTGGTCTTTGTCGAGACGGTCCATAAAGTTGTTTACGGTCGAAGAGGAGGTGAAGGTAATGACATCAATCGTTCCCTCTTGCAATTGCTTCAGGAACTCAGGATCGGGAGTGACCGGGGCCACGGTTTGATAGGCGGGGGCCACGTCGACTGCTGCCCCCATTTTGCGTAGTGTATCCGGTAGGATTTCGCGGGCGACGGCGGCCCGTGGCAGGAGAAATTTTTTTCCTTCCACGTTTTCCTTCCCCATACTTTCGATCAGTGATTCGGCGACGAAATCTTCAGGCACGGTATCCACCCGGATGTTCAATCCGCGCACCGCGTCGGCCGTTTTGGGCCCGATCGCATACACGCGCACATCCTTGAGTTCGCGGATGTCCTTGTCCTTCTCACGGAGCCTTTGAGTAAAAAAACGGACCCCATTGACGCTGGTGAAAATAATTCCGTCATAACTCAACAACTGTTCGAGGGCTTGGTCCAGTGGTGCCCAGTCTTTTGGGGGAATGGTCTGGATGGCGGGGCAGGGAAACGGTTCCGCTCCGCGTTCTTCGAGCATTTGAATGAGAGAGTCCGACTGCTCCTCGGCGCGGGTGGTGACGACCACCTTTCCGAAGAGTGGCAGATCCTCGTACCAGTCGGCAATAGGTTTCAGTCCAACGACTTCCCCGATGATAGTGAGCGCCGGAGGTTTGATTTTTTCTTTCGCGGCGAGATCGACAATGGTGCCTAGCGTTCCGGTCCACGTTCGCTGGCGCGACGTGGTGCCCCATTGAATGACGGCGACGGGAGTGCCCGCTGCTTTTCCAAAGTTCATCAACCGCTCGACAATGTGTGGTAGTTTGCGTGCGCCCATCAAAAAGACCAGGGTTCCCGTGCGTGCGGCGATTTTTTCCCAGTCTATGTGGATGTCTTCTTTTCCAGATTCGTTACTGCCGGTGATGATCGTGATGGTGGATGAATGATCGCGATGGGTGAGCGGAATTCCCGCGTAGGCGGCAACGCCAACAGGCGAGGGAATACCTGGCACGACGGTGAAGCGGACCCCTGCCTCCTTAAGCGCCTGCGTTTCTTCTCCACCGCGCCCGAAGACGAACGGGTCGCCTCCTTTGAGGCGTACGACGATTTTCCCTTTACGTGCCTTTTCGATCAGCAGAGCATTGATCGCGTTCTGGGTCAACGTCGCGTGGCCTGCCTTCTTTCCCGCGTAGATACGTTCTGCGTCGTCGCGGGCAAAGCGCATCATGTTCCGGCCTACGAGGTGGTCGTAAACGATCACATCGGCCCGCGACAGCCAGTCTTTTCCTTTAAGAGTCAGCAGCCCCACGTCGCCGGGGCCGGCCCCGACGAGAACGACATGTCCGTTTTGTGAGCGCGAATCAGTCATTGTGCGAATGGACGTGGTTGGAAAGGGTGGCGAAATCTTCCAGCGACAGCGTTTCCCCGCGTCGGTTGAGGTCGATTCCGGCCAGTTCCGTCCGTCCGTTTTCTTTGCTGAACATGTTTTCCCATCCTTTCAAATTATTCTTCAACATTTTTCGTTTGTGGAGAAACGCTGCGTTTATGATGTTGAAAAATGTTTTTAAATTATCGACCTTCACCCTGGGCTGAGCCAGCGGCGTCAATGTCACCACCGACGAATCGATTTTGGGTTTTGGCGAAAAGGCGTCTTTTCCCACTTCCAGGACCCGCTCCACCTCGCAATGGAACTGCATGAATACCGAGAGCGATCCATAGTCACGGGTTCCGGGTTGTGCTGTCAGCCGGTCGACCACCTCTTTCTGTAACATTACGGTCTTGCGGACGATGTGTGACCGGTAGTGGATGAGCCGTTTCAGGATATGCGTGGCGGCGTAGTAAGGAAGATTGGAAACCACCTGGTATCCGGCCAGCGTTCCGTAGTCATATTTCAAGGCATCGGCCTCGATGAGCCGGAAATTTTTATTTGATCCGAACCGTCTGTTCAGCGCTAGAGAGAGCTTGGTGTCAATTTCAATCACGGTTAAGGATTCCGCCTGCTCCAGCAGGAGTTCGGTAAGGATTCCCTTCCCGGGACCAATCTCAACGACGGGCCGGTCGGAGGACACCCCGGCGAGTCGGACAATTTCCCTGGCGATACTTTCGTCGATGAGAAAATTCTGTCCCAGTGGCTGTTTTTTCATTATGAACCGGCGGGAGTGGGTTTCGCAAGTTGTGCCGCCATCCGTAACGCCCGTTTCAAGCTGTCGGGCGAAGCGGTTCCCTTCCCGGCAATGTCGAACGCCGTACCGTGGTCCACCGACGTACGGATGACAGGGAGCCCCAGGGTCACGTTCACCGCCGCCCCCTTATTGGCCATCTTGACCGGGATCATTCCCTGATCGTGATACATTGCTACCACCGCATCGTACTGGCCCGGTTCAAGCCGAGAAAATAACGCGTCGGCGGAAAAGGGTCCAACCGCTTCGATCCCTGTACCTCGCACGGTTTCCATTGCGGGGACGATGGCGGTTTTTTCCTCTTCGCCAAAAATACCGCCATCACTACAATGTGGGTTGAACCCGGTCACGGCAATGCGCGGAGATTCCGTCACGTGATCTATCAGCCAGCGGTGAGTGAGCCTGAGGGTCGTTGCTATGCGCTCGCGGGTGATGAGCGGTTTTACAGCATCGAGCGGAACGTGAGTGGTTACGAGCACTACGCGCAATACGTCTCCGGCCAGCATGAGCGCAACATTTTCAGCGCCGGTATATTCCGCCAGCAGTTCAGTGTGTCCCGGGTAGGCGAACCCGGCGCGGTGGATGCTTTCTTTATTTATGGGAGCGGTGGTGATGGCATCGACTCTCTGGCTCAGGGCCAGGTCGACGGCGGTCCGGATATATTCGATGGCAACCTTTCCGCCCTCCGCTCCAGGTTGACCGATGGGAAGGCTGGCCGGAACATTGCCCAGGTTCAGTACGTCGAGGGTGCCGGGTGTGAATAAAGCTTCTTCAGGCGATGTTATCGGGCGAACGGATACCGAGGGTGCAAACTGCACGGCCGTTTTGCGCAGGCAGGCCGCGTCGCCCACGACAAGTGGGTGGCAGAACTCATGGACCGATTCATCCTGAAATATCTTGACGATAATTTCCGGGCCGACACCGGCAGGGTCGCCCATCGTAATGGCGATGCGTGGTAGGTCTTCCAATGGCCGGTGTCCTCCAAAAGCCTTCAAGCCTGTCTGTCGGTGGGTGGAACCCCCGCCCGCCGGAGAGATCGTTGAATCAGCCTCTCAACTTTTGAATTTTGCCTCGTGTTTTTTCGTGGGAGGCTGTGGGTTTGGGGCTGGCAGCAAGCACTTCCTTTGTTACACTGGCTTCATATTTCTTGAAGTTTTCAACAAATTCTTCCGCCAGTTCGCGTGCCTTCTTGTCGTAGTCCTGCGCACGTTTCCAGGTCTTTCTTGGGGTGAGGATATCCTTGGGTACGTTGTCGACCGACTCAGGAATATGTAGCCCAAATATCGGGTCCGCTTGCGTTGGGACCTCATTGAGGTGCTCCTCAAGGATTGCCTTGATCATGGCCCGGGTATGTGCGATTGAGATCCGGTGTCCTACCCCGTAGGACCCCGCAGTCCATCCCGTGTTGACAAGCCAGCAGTCTACCTTGTGCTTGGCGATGAGCTTGCCCAGCAAGTCAGCGTAAACTGACGGATGCAGTGTCATGAACGGGGCACCGAAGCAGGTGCTGAAGTTAGCGGTTGGTTCTCGGCTGAGACCTTTTTCGGTTCCCGCGATCTTGGCGGTGTAACCCGAGATAAAGTGATACATGGCCTGTGCCTGGGTCATCTTGGAAACCGGGGGCATCACGCCGTAGGCGTCGCAGGTGAGCATGATTACGTTTTTGGGATGTCCGCCCATGCCGTCGAGAATCGAGTTTTCGATGTGGCTGATCGGGTAGCTGGCCCGGGTGTTTTCCGTCAGGCTTGCATTATCCAGCTCGAGCCGGCGCGTGTTTGGATCCATGATGACGTTTTCCAGGATCGTCCCGAATTTTTGCGTGCACTGGTAGATTTCCGGTTCCGCTTCCTTGCAGAGCCGGATCACCTTGGCGTAACAACCTCCCTCGAAGTTGAACACCCCCTTGTCACTCCATCCGTGCTCGTCATCGCCAATCAACTTACGGTTGGGGTCGGCGGAAAGCGTGGTTTTCCCTGTGCCCGAGAGGCCGAAAAAGACGGCTGTGTCATTGTCTTTCCCGATGTTGGCCGAGCAGTGCATGGATAATACCGACTTTTCTTTCGGGAGCAGGTAGTTCAATACTGAGAACACGGATTTCTTGATTTCGCCGGCGTAACTCGTGCCGCCAATCAGGACCATCTTTTTAGAATAGTCGACGATGACGAAAACTTCCGAATTGGTGCCATCGATGCTAGGTACCGCTAGGAATCCGGGAACGTGTATGATTGTAAACTCCGGATCACGGTATCCCTTGACGCCCATGCTCGCCATTTCCTTCTGCGCCTCGTCGGGAGAGGCCAGCCTTTCCAGGTCCCTGACCTGGAGGAACATGTTGCGTGCGAATAGGCTGTGCCACGCAGTCTCGGTGATGACCCTGATGTGTAACTGGTTGTCCGGGTCTGCACCGGCACAGCAGTCCTGAACGTAGAGCGATTCGCTTTGCAGGTAGGCGAGAATGCGCCCATGAAGGGCATCAAATTGTTCGACACTGAAGGGCCGGTTATTATCCCACCAGATGTGGTCCTGGCTACTCGGTTCCTTAACGACAAACTTGTCGTGGGGTGAACGGCCCGTATGCTCTCCGGTGGTCACGACAACGGGGCCCAGGTGGGCAAGGTCTCCTTCCCCGTTCTGGACGATGTGCTCGCACAGGGCGGGCGTTGCCAGGTTCCAGAAAACTTCTTTGGCGTTTGTAATTCCGTGGTGTTCCAGTCCCACCTTATGTTTTGGGGTCATTCCGGAAGCTCCTGTTGAGATAAATTTCAGGGAGTGGGTTTTCGAAAAGAGAAGTCTTTCTAGTCCGAACGGTAAGGTATCTCATTTGTGTTTAACATATTAACATAGAATCCATTGGGCCTGAACAGGGAACCCAAAAAATATTTACCAAGCTCCTGCAAATCCTGAGAAATGATGGGTGGGCGTCCCGTACCTTTCGTTTCGGCACTTCCGGCCGATGCCCTAAGGAAGTAAAATATTTCTGGCCAAGAAAAATTGCTTCCCGGGATCAAGAGGCCGGCACGATCTATTCAGAAATGCTGATGGCCTTGCTCTGGATCCTAGGTTTTCAGTTTTAGTTCTGTAATCGTGTTTTCCTTAAGCTCGGGAGACCTTGGCGAGCAGCTTGCTTTCCGCCGGGTTATTGGAGAAAATGGGACCAGAGACAACACAAGACTTTAGGAGACTCGAATGATTCTGGAAGATTTCAAGAAGGAGCATCAAGACCTCAGTGGCCGCATCGACCGGCTCAGGGGGTATCTTTGACGTCGATGACAAATTAAAGGAAATTGAGGCCCTGGACAAGGAAACCACTCGTCCGGGTTTCTGGGACGATAATGAGTCCGCTCAAAAAATCCTGCAAAAGCGATCCACCTGCCAACGCTCGGTAAAATCCTGGGAAGACCTTCATAAAGAATGTGAGAATGCCGAGGCCTTGGTGGAACTGGCCGAGGAAGAAGATGATGAGTCGCTGTTGAGCGAACTGGAAAACGCGGTCGCTGAACTGGAGAAGAAAGTGGCCGGCGTCGAGATGGAGGCCCTGCTCTCCGGAGAGAGCGATTTTAACAACGCCATCGTCTCCATCAATTCGGGAGCCGGTGG
>CAJWLY010000062.1 GCA_913043155.1 uncultured Nitrospinaceae bacterium
TTGCCACCAAAGGTAGCCGCATGGGTGCCAGGAACGAACGATTTGATGATCCGATTGGTAGCGCCTAGTGCGCCAATCGCCATTCCTGCGCCGAGCGCCTTGGCTAGAGTGATGATATCCGGTTTTACCTTGTACCGCTCGTAAGCGAACAACGGGCCCGTCCGCCCGAATCCGGTTTGTACTTCGTCGAAGATTAAAAGAATTTTCTTTTCATTGCAAAGTTTGCGCAGTGTCTTGAGATAAGCTTTATCTGCCAGGTTGACTCCGCCTTCCCCCTGGATGGGTTCGACCATAACGGCGCAGGTTTTTTTAGTAATGGCCTTTTTCACCGCTGCAATGTTATTGAAAGGAACATATTTGAACCCGGGAAGCAATGGATCGAACCCAGCGTGAAACTTCGTCTGCGCCGTGGCGGAGAGCGATGCCATGGTTCGCCCGTGAAATGAATTTTTCATGGTGATGATCTCATGGCATCCGGGTTGGCCCTTATCATCGAACCAGCGCCGTGCCAGTTTGATCGCAGCTTCGTTCGCTTCGGTCCCGCTGTTGCAGAAAAAGAACTTGTCGGCGAAACTCAGACGCGTGAGTTCGGCCGCAAGTTGCGATTGTGGTTCGATGTGGTAAAGATTTGACACGTGGATCAACTTACCCGCCTGTTTACGGATGGCGCTCACTACCTCGGGAGGGCAGTGCCCCAGGTTGTCCACTGCGAGCCCGGTTACGAAGTCGAGGTATTTTTTCCCCGATGCGTCCCAGACTGCTGAGCCTTTTCCCCGGACCAGTGCGATGGGGTGGCGTCCATAGGTTTGAGCGACGTGCCGGTCGGTGAGTTTGACAATATCCCGATTCGATTTCATGGGCTTTTTACATCTTCCGCCGATTGCGTGGCGGATCCTCTTTTGTGATTGAAATTGTTAACTTTATCATAAATTAGAGGTGGAGGACATACGAAAAACCGGCAGGAATATGGCGGGTGGTGTGCTCACCACAGAGTGGATGATGAGCGAAGTATCGGGAGTCTCGAGGTGTGGCGGAGTGAAAAAAATAATGTTTCTTTGCCCCGCGCGTGAAGGATTCGTTACCCCAGTCCCTCGGCGACCAGCCACCAAGACAGAATGCTGGCCGCGTAGCCGACGGCGATGACGGGAGCCCATTTGAGGTGCGACATGAAAGTATAGTGCTCTCGGTCGACCCCCATCACGGCCACGCCGGCGGCCGACCCTACGGACAGTAGACTGCCGCCGGTTCCAGTAGTCAGTGTGATCAGCAACCACTGGTCCAGTCCCATTGCGGGGTCCATCTTGAGTACCGCGTACATGACCGGAATGTTGTCCACGATGGCAGATAGAACTCCAACGATGATGTTGGAGGCGGTTGGGCCGTACGTGCCGTAAAGTTCGTGGCTGACCATGGCTAGGTATCCAATGTACTGAAGCGCTCCCACGGCTGTAAGAACGCCGAAGAAGAACAAAAGGGTATCGAACTCAACGCCTTCTACTTTCTTGAAGATATCGAATTGTGAATATTTATTTGGGACCCGCTTGGTGCCCGCCGTCAAAAAAAGACTGCGATCTCCCCATCTTTTCAAATAGAAGCCTTCTATCATCAGGAGCCCCAGTCCCAGCATCATGCCCATGAACGGAGGGAGGTGAAGAAACTGATGGAAGCTGACAGCAGTGGCGATCGTGAAAATGCCAAGCGCGGTGATGGTCTTGGCGCCGGGTTTGAGCTTGATGTTGTTCTTCCCCATCTCGGGGTACTCGTCGGGAATGAAGGGATACATGATCAATGCCGGGACGATCCAGTTGACGATAGAGGGAATCACCAGGTAGGCGAATTGCATGGTTTCGACTTTTTCTGCGGTCCATACCATTAGCGTGGTGATATCACCAAACGGACTCCATGCACCCCCGGCATTGGCGGCGACTACGATATTGACGAACGCTGGAACAATAAACCGTGCGTTTCCGTTGCTGACTGCCAGCGCGACAGTGGACATGAGCAGGGCGCTCGTCAGGTTATCGGCTAAAGGCGAAAGAAAGAACGTGATGAGCCCAGTTGTCCAGAACAGCTTGCGGAACCCGAGTCCCTTACGCAACAGCCAGGCGCGGAGAACCTGAAACACGTTGCGTTCGTCAAGCGCATTGATATAAGTCATCGCCACCAGGAGAAAAAAGAATAGCTCTCCAATTTCGGCGATCAGTTCCTTGACGTGATCGTGAGCATGACCCCCGCCATGTTGCGCTTCATAAATCCCAATGATTCCCCACATGATGCACCCGACCAAAACGACCGGTTTCGACTTGCGCATATGGATTTTCTCTTCAAAAACAACCAGGATATAGGCGAGGAGAAAACAGATCAGGGAGAGTTGACCCGCCCAGGTATTAATAAGATTTCCCATAAAACAGGAGCCTCTCTAGTTAATGAACGATTTCTTGATTAACTGGCACTATCAACGTCTGCTTTCCGAAGTTAGCGTCTCACTTGTTGATGTTCTGTAACTTGTGGAAATTGCAAACGTGACCAGAGATGATAAACGCGGAACCGGCAAAAGGAAAGAATTATCGAAAATTGCGGAAAATCAATCCGGAGTTGAGCGGAAAAAAGATATTTTCCGATATCTGATAGAAACTCTTGGCGATGAGGCACGCACGTCTTTTCTGGCGGGGTTTCGACGCCCAATAATTTTAAAAACAATAGGTTATACGGTCTCTACTTCTTCAAATAAAGTTGACTGGGGGGTTAAGTGTGATACCATCTGGTCGATGTGTGGAGGAGTTGTTATTAATTAATTGATTTTTAATTAGGTTTTGTCGGCCGCTCAATATCTTTCTGAAGGCAGGGAGTTCATCGATGCAGCGATCTGCCGATATTTGCCGGAGGAGACCAGTTATCCGGAAAGTATCCATAAGTCGATGCTCTACAGCGTGCTGGCCGGCGGCAAGAGGTTGCGGCCCGTTCTTGTCATTGCGGCAGCCGAAGCGGTTGGAGGAGACCGACAGCATGTTCTGCCCTTTTCCGTTGCCACGGAATTTGTTCATACCTATACACTGATTCATGACGACCTCCCCGCGTTGGATAACGATGATCTGAGGCGCGGAAAACCAACGAATCATAAAGTATTCGGCGAAGCTATCGCTATTCTGACGGGGGACGCCTTGCTCACCCAGGCGTTTTACCTGATGACCCATACCGGGTTGATGGACTCCGTTCCGGAGAAGTGCCTCCTCAGGGCCGCCCATGATATGACAAGTGCCTTGGGGACTTCGGGAATGATCGGGGGGCAGGTGGTGGACATCGAATCGGAGGGAAAACCGATCGATGCGGAAACCCTCGAATATATCCATGCCCATAAAACGGGCCAGCTCATTCAGGCCTGTATCCGGGGTGGAGCCATTTTGAGTCAGGCCACTTCGGCCCAGTTGAGTGCCCTGTCCACCTACGGAGCACACATTGGTTTGGCTTTTCAAATCATCGATGATATTCTTGACCTCACGGCCGACGAAAGTCAGTTAGGAAAAGACGTCGGCAGCGACCTAGACAAGGAGAAGGCCACCTATCCGGCTCTTTATGGTTTGGAGGATTCGAAGAAGAAGGCCGAACAACTGGTGGAAGAGGGCATCGCCTGTCTGGAGATTTTTGACGAACGAGCTGATCCTCTAAGAGAAATCGGACGCTTCTTCGTCCAGCGTACATTCTAGGGGGGGGGAGCTCTCTAACCCCTTGCGAATTAAAAAACGAGATCCTTCGTTGTGCCGGAACAGTGTTAGATCAAAGTGCGTGTTACAAGGAACTAAGAGTTCTTTTAAGAGCAGGGTTCGTAGGTCGCTAGGTTCACATCGAATATTTTAATCAGATAGCCGTATGAGTAAGATATTAGATCGCATCCAAAGCCCCGCCGATTTAAAGAAAGTCCCGCGAGAGGATCTGCCTCAACTCGCCAGAGAAATTCGCGACACGCTCCTTCAAACCATCTCTAAAACAGGTGGTCACCTGGGGTCCAACCTGGGTGTCGTTGAGTTGACGATGGCTCTGCATTATGTTTTCGACAGCCCCAAGGATAAGCTCATATGGGACGTCGGGCACCAGTCTTACGTGCACAAACTACTGACTGGGCGTAAAGACCGATTTGATAGCCTCCGTCAATATGGGGGCCTCTGTGGTTTTGCCAGGCGCGAGGAGAGTGATCACGACCACTGGAACGTCGGACATGGGGGCACATCTATCTCCGCCGCGTTGGGCTATGCCAAGGCGCGGGACCTGAAACAGGAAGAAAATGCGGTCGTCGCCATCATAGGGGACGGGTCGCTCACCGCGGGTATGGCGCTTGAAGGATTAAACCATGCCGGGCACCTGATGACGGACATGGTTGTGGTTCTTAACGACAATGAAATGTCGATCTCGACCAATGTCGGTGGCATGTCGGCGCACCTTAGCAAGATCATGACCGGGCAGGTCATGACCAAGTTCAAGCAGGAAGTCGACCAGTTGCTCCTCGCCGTTCCCGGAATTGGCCAGGATATTTCCCGGTACGCCCACCGTGTCGATGAAGCGATCAAAGGCGTGTTCATCCCAGGACGCTTGTTCGAGGACCTCGGTCTCCGCTATATCGGTCCGGTGGACGGGCATGATACCGAACAGTTGATCGATGCCCTCGCCGGTATTCGTAAACTCAAAGGACCTACCCTCGTTCATGTGATCACGCGCAAGGGAAAAGGGTACGAGCTAGCGGAAGAGAAGGCCGATGTCTGGCATGGAGCTAGTCCTTTCGATATCGCCACTGGAGAGTTTGTCTCTAGCAGCAAGAAATCCAATCCGGCTTACACTGCCGTGTTTGCTGAAACCCTGATTGAACTGGCCAAAGCGGATGAAAAGATCCTTGGTATTACTGCTGCAATGCCCGATGGTACGGGAATCAGCAAGTTTGGGAAGGTATTTCCCAAACGTACTTTCGATGTGGGCATGGCGGAACAGCATGCGGTGGGCTATGCTGGCGCCCTTTCTATAGGAGGGTTCCGTCCAGTGCTTGCTATCTATTCCACGTTCTTGCAGCGGGCTTACGATCAGGTAGTTCACGATATCTGCCTGATGAACCTGGACGTTACCTTTGCCATGGATCGCGCTGGAATCGTAGGCGAAGATGGTGCGACCCACCAGGGAATGTTTGATATTGCCTACTTGCGCGCGTTGCCCAATATGGTGATCATGGCGCCTAAAGATGAAAACGAACTGCGTCATATGCTGAAAACCGCCGTTTATCATAAAGGTCCAGCGGCAGTGCGATATCCCAGGGGGTCGGGACTGGGTGTACCGATGGATGAGGAGATAAAGGAACTCGAAATCGGAAAAGGCGAAGTGCTTCAGGATGGCACTGATTTGGCTATTTTTGCGTACGGCCACATGGTTGACCCCTCAATGAAGGTTGCAGCCCTGCTTGAAGGAAAAGGGCTTAGCGTTGCTGTCATCAACGCCCGGTTCGCCAAACCCATTGACCAAAACCTCGTGCTGGAATATGCCCGTAAGACCGGTTGCATCGTGACCACCGAAGAGCATTCAGTGCAAGGGGGGTTTGGTTCTGCCGTACTGGAAGGTCTTCAGGAAATGAACGGGAGTGTTCCCCCGCGAGTAAAATGTATCGGGGTGGGAGACGTGGCGGTCGAGCATGGCGCTTCCAAAATCTTGAGGAAAGACCTCAAGCTCGACCCTGAAGGCATGTTCGAAACGATATTTTCTTTTTACAATTCTATACTGGATTCGTCCGGTAATGATAATTCTCAGGGCAACGGAGCCAAGGATTCTTCTGGAAACGGTAAAGAAGAACGCCCGATTATAACGGATGTACCTCTCAAGGTTAAGCAACCTGCCAATGAGTAGAACCTCTCAAGTCAAGCGAACAACCAACGAAACTGAAATCGAGGCCCGCGTCAATCTAGATGGTCAAGGGAAACACACCATCGATACCACGATTCCCTTTCTCGACCACATGCTTTCTCAGTTGTCCCGACACGGGTATTTCGATATCCAAGTTAAGGCCAAGGGGGATACCCATATCGACTTTCATCATACGGTTGAAGATACCGGCATCGTTCTCGGCCAGGCGTTCGGCGAAGCCTTGGGAGATAAAAAAGGAATCCAGCGCTTTGCCGACACCCACGCTCCACTCAATGAAGCACTAGCCCAGTGTGTTCTTGATATCAGTGGACGCGGGTTCTTCGTATTAAATACGCAACTCCCCAAGGCAAAAATTGGCGATTTCGATGCCGAACTGATTCCGGAATTTTTTCAGGCCTTTGCCAATAACGCCGGAATCACCCTGCACCTGAGTTGTCCTTACGGGGACAATCTCCACCACATTGTTGAGGCTTTGTTCAAGTCTTTCGCTCGCGCTCTCGACCAAGCCTGTACTCTCGATACGCGGACTAACCAGGTTCCGTCGACCAAGGGAAAGTTATAATGATCGCCGTAATCGATTACGGCATGGGCAATCTTCGTTCGGTGCAGAAGGCCCTGGAAACCGTGGGCGCTCGCGCGATCTTGACCCACGATCCGGAAGAAATCCTCAATGCCGATTCGGTTGTCCTTCCCGGCGTAGGTGCGTTCAAGGACTGCATGGCTAACCTGAAGCGACTGGGACTCGTCGACCCCGTCCGCGCATCAATCGAAAGTGGAAAACCTTTTCTCGGTATTTGCCTCGGACTCCAGCTCTTGTTTGAAGAAAGCGAGGAATTTGGACCTGTTCATGGGCTCGGTATCCTTCCAGGAAAAGTTGTGCGCTTTCCTGAAGGGTGTTCCGAAACAGAAAGTGGGGCGCCGATGAAAATTCCGCACATGGGCTGGAACAGCGTCGAAGTGAAAAAGAAAGACCCGTTATTCAAAGTGGTACCCGATCACTCCTATTTTTATTTTGTGCACTCCTATTACGTGATTCCCGAAGACCCAACCATGGTGGCGACTACCACCCGCTACGGGGTTGAGTTTGTGTCCGGTATACAGCACGAGAACATTTACGCGTTTCAATTTCATCCAGAAAAGAGTCAGACTTTGGGTCTGTCTCTCCTCGAGCGATTTTCGCGTCTCAATTGAACCCGTTAGGCAACAAATCCCCGTCCTACATGCGTGGTATTTTGATGGTGATGGTGACCCTGTCGCTTTGGGGGGTTCTTCCGATTTTTCTCAAGGTTGCCCTTAACCAATTTTCTGCCGGCACGATTGCCTGGTTCCGGTTCCTCTTTTCTTTCATTATCCTGTTAGCGTTCCTTTCAGTTTTCCGTTCTGGTGGCAGGGAAATTTTGAAACGTCCACCCCTTCTGGGAGTTTTCGGTGGTGTGGCGCTAGCGGGGAATTATTATGGCATGACCCAGGGGGTCCATTTCAGCGGACCTTCCAATGCGGCGATCCTAATTCAAGTCGCGCCTATCCTTCTGGTTGTCGCCGGAATCGTGATCTTCCGCGAATCCGTGAGCCGGAGACAAATTATAGGAATGGCTGTGGCTGCGGCCGGATTCTTTCTGTTTTACTTAGACCGAGCGGGAGATGCTACTGACCCAAGCCTTTACGCTCTGGCCAACGGGTGGGTACTTTTTGGAGCGGTAGTCTGGGCGTTGTATATGATTTTTCAAAAACGGTTGAGTACCCGGTTCGAGGCGCAGTCCCTCAATCTCCTCGTGTACGGTGCGGCAGCGGTAGCGCTAGTGCCGCTGGTGGAATGGAATGAGTTCAACAATAGCAACGCTGCCGGATGGATCGTTCTGATCTTTCTGGGGATGAACACGCTCCTTGCCTATGGAGCGCTGGCCGAAGCGGTGGAGCGCGTTCCCTTAAGCCTCATCAGCATTCTTATCACGCTTAATCCGCTCATCACCTTGGCGGGTATGTGGGTGTTGAACACGTTTTGGGTTGAGTCGCTTCCCGCAGAAAATATTGGTTGGACAGGCTACCTTGGCGGGGCTGTGGCTGTTGGTGGGGTTACCTTGGTGGTTTCTTCACAGAAAAGCT
>CAJWLY010000063.1 GCA_913043155.1 uncultured Nitrospinaceae bacterium
TATTGAATATTGCCACTAAAGTTTTTGATGCGTGTTTTCATTTCCGCCTCGTAGAACGAAGCGTTTTCCATGGAAAGGATGCCCGCGATGGAAATTTTATCCGGTTCACCCAAGGGTCCCCGCACATTGACTCTCAGCAAGCCATTACCTGAAAAATCCTGATAATCATCGAGTATGTTGCTGAATGATTCTCCCGCGATAGCGTTTTTGAGGGCGCGGTTCAATTTTTCCAATTCGATCTGGTTTTTTATCGAGAAATCAGCCACCGGGTTACGCATCACATCCAGAACCGTACCCTTGATATTGGCAAGGGGGAAGTCCTCGTAACGCGCCTTAAAGATTTTGAACATGCCGTTTCCGTTCTGATAGTTAAAAGATCCGGTCACATTTTTCAGCGGCGGCAGAGGAGACCGTAAGTCGACGTGATGCAGAATAATATCGATCGAAAGGAGATCACCATTTTGTTCTAACGACAACCCCCGTAACTGTTCCAGTGAGCCATCGAATGCCAAGGATTTGATTTCCACGGTTCCATTGCGAAACCTCCGGTCTATATCGCGGTGAACCGATTCCGGAAAAAAGACGACAGGAAAATACTCCCGGGTTTTACCAATTTGAATTTTCCCGGTCTGAACCACAAAGGAGATGGGGGGGTTCTTTGATAAAAAATCGTCCATACGGCCGTGGGCAGACAAGGTCATGGAACCCGCTTGGAGTTCGAAATTCTGAAGCTCGATGGCACCCTTGTTAAGTACAACGCTATAATCCACGACCCCACGGTTCGATGAACCACTACTCCGGAGCGTGGCGGTTCGCCCCATGCTGGCAATTGAATATTTCAATTTACCCTCGGAACGTAGATTGCCCCCGAGGCTTCCGGAAAAGTCAGATTCCAGTGAAAGCCAACCGTCCTCGGGAACCGCGTGCAAAACCTTCTCGAGATAAGGCTGGAACTGCGGGATATCAAGCTGCTCGACCTGGATCCTGCCGCGAATCGGTGTCGGCTGAACCCCGTTTTTTCCTCCCAGTGGGTCAAAGGTTCCCGAAAAATTGAATGCTGTCGGACGATGTGCGTTGGAAATTTTCCCGCTCAGACTGAAGGAAAAAGGACTTTGAAAAAGTCGTTTGTTGACAGAAAGGTTTACATTTTTGACAGTGACCGCCAGTGGCTCTGGGCTCGGCATATTGTAATAATCGAGAAACTCGATTTCGCCGTCCTCTATCGAAAATTGGTGAATGAAGCTGATTGCAAACATTTTGAACAAACTACTTTCAGCCGAATCGGTCAAAATGCGCCTAAAATCACCCACGTTGAGCCGGCCCTGTTCATCTCTAATCAGTTGGAATGAGGTGCCCTGAGCGATAAATTTTCTGATCTCGACTTCCTGGTCTAAGAGCGGCCACAGCTCGATCACCACCCAAGCGCTACGCGCAGAAAACTGCTGGCGAGGTCTTTCAGGCGGCCCAACGACGATATCGTGCAAGCGAAGGCCTACTCCCTTGGTGAAATCAAGTTCCATTGCCCCTATGGAAATACTGTGCCCGGAAATGTCTTCCAGTTTCTGAACAACCATCCCTTTAAGATTATCCAGGTCTCTCAATTGAACATAGACAAGACCTGCCACGATCAAAAAAACCGCGAGCAGCCCGCTCAGAAAATAGAAGGCAAATCCTTTTTTCTTTGAAGCTTGCATTAAATCGCTACCTTAAAATAAATTCATGACGATAAGATTCTGGTGTCCGTTTTTAAAACAAGGGAGGTGCCTGGCTCACAGAGTTTACAAGCCTGCCAAAAAAATGTACTTGGATTCCGATTTTTAAAGATACAATCGAATTGGAAGGAGCCATGTTTCCTCTGTGGAACAGCACCCGGCAAACAACGGAAGGTCTAACCTTATGTGTAACATGAAGTTAGTGGGTTTTCAATCGTGCGCCCCCGGAGGCTCACGTCGGCAACCATTGTACTTGAATCCATTGATTTTAAAACCTGCTTTGGAATAAGACTCCCGTGAGCGAACCCAAACCCGATTTCCTCTATGGCATCAACCCCGTCCTTGAGGCGCTGAAAGCTTCTGAACGAAGGTGCTACCGGGTGATAGTCGAAGAGGGGAAAACCAACCCCAGACTGAAGTCCCTAGTGGAGCTGTGCCACGTTCATCGGGTAAAGGTGGAGTCTGTTTCTAAAACCGAATTTCAAAAACGCTACCGATCTTATTCGCACCAAGGTGTAATCGGTTATTTTTCAGTCAAAGAAACTCTTGAACTGGAAAAGTTGATCGCCCGGGCCTTCCGGGAAAGTCCTCAACCCGTCCTTGTTCTGCTCGACGGCATTCAGGATCCGCAAAACCTAGGAGCGATCATACGGTCGGCCGAAGCCCTCGGCATCCAAGGCGTAGTCCTTCCTAAACACCGGGTTGCCGCACTAAATGAAACGGTGGCTAAATGTTCCTCGGGAGCGATTGAACAGTTGCCCGTCTCTTGGGTTACCAACCTAGCCCAGGCGATTGACGAGCTGAAGGGAGCTGATTTCTGGGTGGTAGGGATCGATCCTCAAGGCGAAACCCCATGCAATGAGTTCAAGTTTGAAATGCCTATCGCTCTTCTGCTCGGTAGCGAGGGGAAGGGGATTCGTCCCTTACTCAAAAAAGCCTGCGACTTCACGGTATCTATCCCTATGACAGGCTCCATGAGTTCCTTGAACGCATCGGCGGCGGGAGCCGTAACCTTTTACGAAATTCTCAGGCAACAGCGGGAACGGAACAAAAAATAAAAGCCGGATGAGCTTACACACTCACCCGGCTTAAAATACAAAATCGCTATACCTCTAAAACCAAGACGAACGCTTCATCGCGGCTTTGCGTTTCTTTTTAGCCTCCTTCTGTTTCCGCTTTTTTTTGACAGAAGGTTTTTCGTAAAACCGACGGCGCTTGAGTTCTTTAAGCAAACCATCCTTGGTCATCTGGCGTTTGAGCACTTTCAACGCCCGTTCAACCTGGTTTTGATATACTGTGACTTGCAAAAAAGACTCCCCTCCCCCCGATAGGCTGAAACCAGTAACACCACAGCCCTGAAAATCGATCTTTGAAACTATGACTCGTTTCGTCGGATTGTTTGATAAGCCGTTAATTCTGAATTATTTATATTTATAAGTCAACCCCATTGTCACGGGCCCCGCTGGTTTTTCTTATTTTCCGCCAAGTTGTTTGATATATTTAAACATAAAGCGTTTTCCCACCCCGTAACCCAAGGCATTTTTATGTGTAAATCCTCCATCACGGCCATCGTCCGCAACGTATCACTCGCCCTGATTCTATCCTGCCTGCCCGGTTCGGGAGGAGATGCGTTCGGGGAGGAATTTGCTGTACCGCATTCCGGGTCTCCATACATTTCCCTGGACAAACTTGCCGACAACGAAATCCTGCACCTGCCAACCGGGGTCAAGGTCACGTTCGACCAAATGCAGGACACCCTTTCCGCTTCACGGGTGATTTATATTGGCGAGACTCACGACAATCTGGAGTCACATCGGGTTCAACTGGAAATCCTCAAAGATTTGATCCGCCGGTTCCCAGGAAAAATCGCCGTGGGGATGGAGATGTTCCGCCGTTCGGCCCAACGCGATCTCGATCTGTGGAATCACAACAAGCTTTCTGAAATGGCGTTTAAACAACTGTTCCAAGAAAATTGGGGACACGGCTATACACTGTACCAGCCAATATTTGAGTTCATGCAAGAACATGGGCTTCCGCTGATCGGGCTCAAATCGTCGAAAGAAGATGAAGACCGGTTCCGCAAGGAGGATCCATCCGATGACAGCATGTTCCCTGAAATTGATTTCGACGACCGCTACCATCGACCTTTTTCCATGTCAATTTTCGGCGGACACGCGGCGATGGAGAAACCCTATCGCGCGCTCCTTTTGTGGGAGGAAACGATGGCCCAGACGGTGGCCGAATTTTTAAATGAAGATGCGTACCCAGACTGGAAACTGGTCGTTCTCGCGGGAGGGTTTCATGTCCAATACGGATTCGGGATTCCAAAGCGCGCGTTTCGTCGATCGCCTCACGCTTACTCGATCGTTCTGCCTACCGTAACCGAGCTCCCGTCCGATCTCAAGGACCGCGAAATGGATGTGGAACATGTCTCTATTCCCCTTTACGCTGGTGACTTCGCCTGGAAACTACAGTACAAAGTCTTGCCCGAAAAAAAGATAAAGCTCGGGGTGATGCTGGAGGAAAAAGATCATGCCATTCGTATCAAGTCGGTCGCGCCCAACTCCAATGCCGAGCGGGCCGGACTGCAACAGGGTGATCTGCTTCTCGCCTTGGAAGGGGTGAGCCTTATGAACACTGGGGATCTCATTGAGCAACTACAGAAAAAGAACATCGGTGACCAAGTCAGCCTGCTTATTCGCCGTGGTTCACAGGAGCTGGAGGTCGAGGTTGAACTTCTGGAAATCAAACTCTGAAAACCTCCATTGAGCTGCGAACAAAAAATTACCCCCAAGTCAGCGCATTTCAAAATCGCTTAGACTTTGGGACGAGATCCAATCAAGGTCGAGTCTCTGAACATTGGCCGCGGGCGGTCCCTGGCGGCACCATTCGATAAAACGGTCCAAACTTTCCTTTTCTCCTTCTGCGTGAATTTCCACCGTACCGTCTGGCAGGTTGCGCACCCACCCGGTCAGAGAGCGTTCAATCGCTTGCGATTGGGTCGAGGCACGAAAAAATACACCTTGCACAAACCCGTGCACCACAATATGAACTGCCGAATCGCCCATGGCCGCGCGCCGGTTATTCTTTGAGAGGCGCTTTGTGGAAAAGATGCTGCACCTCACGGTAAACCTCGAATTTCGATCCATCACCGATCTTCGATCCAAACTTGCCTAAATCACGCATGATCCGCTGAAACTCTGACGTACTTCCAGAAAAATTGTCGATGAGCGCGCCGAAATAGGCCTGCTCATCTGAATCCAGCCGTTCGTTAATTTCTCGTAAACGGGTTTTTAAGGGCTCGAAATCTTTTTCCATGGGCACCATGGTATATGGAGCCCCAAACCTTTGCAAGACCTGCTTAGCGGCAGCCCCTTCAAAAACAAGCCTTGACCTAGCGTTATATTCTGTGGTATATAACGATTACCACTAAGCAAAATTCTCAGAGAAACCCATTTTGAACAACGACCACAACTCACGAAAAACTATTTTTACAGTTATCCTGTTCCTTCTTTCATTTTACCCTGCACCTCTATGGGCCGGGTCGGGAGGTCTCCTTGTCGCTACAGCCTCAAGCATGAAGCTTGTTTTCGAGGAACTGGCCCGAGACTTTCAGCGACATCATCCCGGAATCAAGGTGAAACTTTCTTCCGGTTCCTCAGGAAATTTTTTCAGCCAGATCAAACACGGAGCGCCCTTCGATATTTTCTTCTCCGCCGACATGGGTTATCCGCACCGGCTTTCCGAAGAGGGACAGAGTTGGGATGAAAATCAGGCCGTCCCATACGCAGTCGGTCACATCGTGCTTTGGTCTCCCAAGGAAAAAAAATTCGACATTCAAAAGGAAAAATCAAAATTACTCCTCAGTAAAAAAATTTCAAAAATAGCCATTGCTAATCCAAAACACGCTCCCTACGGAAGGGCCGCTGTGGAATGGCTGACCAAAGCTGGGATTTATTCCCAGGTAAAGTCTCGTCTGGTGCTCGGCGAGAACATCAGTCAAGCGGCCCAGTTCGCACACACAGGCGCGGCACAAGCCGGAGTTCTTGCACTGTCTCTTGCCCTCGATCCAAAAATGGTCGCCACCGGGAACTTTTGGGAAATCCCGGAAGATCAGCACAGTCCCATCGAACAGGGATTTCTCATCTTGAAAAACACAAAAAATCCTAAGGCAGCCCAATCTTTCGCTGACTTTGTGGTGAGTCCAGCAGGAGGCCGTGTCCTTAGGAAGTACGGATTCGCTTTACCATAAAAGACGACGAATGATTACTGAACCTCTAATTCTTTCCATAAAACTGGCAGCGGTAGTATCGGCTTTATTGTTTCTTATCGGGGTTCCCCTTGCCGGATGGCTGAGCATTACCCGGCTCCGGTGGAAGTTCCTGATCGAAGCCGTGGTGGCTCTTCCCATCGTTCTGCCGCCTACGGTTCTGGGTTATTACATTCTCGTATCCATCAGCCCCGATTCGATTCTAGGTTCCATGTACCTTGATGTTTTTGGAAGCGCCTTACCGTTCAGTTTTGAGGGCTTGGTCTTCGCTTCCATTCTGTATAGCCTCCCTTTTGCAGTTCAGCCCTTTCTTGCCTCATTCGAATCGGTGGACCCTCGGTTGAGTGAGGCAGCATGGACCTTGGGCGCATCGCGTTTAAAAACGTTTCTGACCATCGTTATTCCTTCATCGGTTCAGGGTCTGATCACAGGCGGAGTACTTTCATTTGCTCATACGCTGGGTGAGTTCGGTGTGGTTCTACTGGTCGGTGGCAATATTCCCGGCTCGACCCGCGTGGTATCCATTTCCATTTATGACAACGTTCAAGCGCTCGAGTACGAGCAGGCCGGACAAACCGCATTGACGCTTCTTGTCTTTTCCTTTTTGGTTCTTTCGGTGGTTTATGCCACTAACCGCAGAGTATGGGCGATATGGCCAAAACACTTTTAATTGATATCGAGAAAATTTTTCCCGACCGTCGGGTCTCGATGCGAACCGAACTGGACCTCGCAACTTCCTGGACAGTATTGTTCGGGCCCTCCGGTGCGGGAAAAACGACGATCCTCAGATGCCTTGCCGGACTAGAAAAACCGGATTACGGGGAAATCCGGTACGACGGAGAAACGTGGTTTAGTAGTAATGGACCATCATTTGTTCCACCGCAAAAACGGCGTATCGGATTTTTTTTCCAAGACTACGCCCTGTTCCCACATCTTTCCGTCCGTGGCAACATCAGGTACAACCTAACCGGAACCCCTGCAAGCGACAAAGAAGCACGGGTGGAAGAGATGATTGAAACGTTCGGGCTTTCAGGGCTGGAAGAACGCAACGTTCGAACCCTTTCCGGCGGAGAGAAGCAGAAAGTAGCGCTTGCGCGCACCCTATGCCGACGCCCCCGGTTACTGTTGCTGGACGAACCATTTGCCGCACTCGACACCCCTTCCCGCATCCGATTCAGGAAAGAATTGAGGGCCCTTCTCGACGGGTTCGACATTCCCATCATTCTGGTCACACACGATCGCACCGAAGCGCTTTCGCTTGGAGACCGCATGATTGTGATGGATCGTGGAATGGTTTTACAGGCGGGGCCGATCACCGAGGTTTTCAGCAAACCCAATCAGAAAACTACCGCTGGGATTGTAGGTATGGAAAACGTATTTCCCGGTACCCTCACTGAAAAAAGGGACGGCCTCGCCCTGGTAAAGGTCAAAGACGTTTTACTGGAAGCGGTGGACATCGGCCTGACCCCAGGCCAAGTGATGGTGGGAATTCGGGCCGAAGACATCATTCTAGAGACCTCCGAGGGAGCAAGGAGCAGCGCGCGGAATCGACTGCACGGAACCATCAAAGCTGTCATGCCGGAAGAATCGCTGGTACGCCTGACAATCGACTGCGGATTTCCTATCGACGCGCTCATCACCCGCGAATCGAGGGAAGAAATGGGGTTAGAAGTTCTAACGGAAGTGACGCTGTCGGTCAAGGCAACAGTCATCCACCTGTTTCCACACTAAGAGCCGACAGGTTAGAAAAAGTCTTCCTCTTAATTTCCTTCTCCGTTCCAGTGTAATTTTTTAATACAAAACACGGGAGGCTTCAAAAGAAGAAGGGGATGAAACGAGGCAAGTTGGTTTTAGTCAGTCCAAATCCTGTATCCCTGGAAACAGAACCTCGTTCTCTTTATGAATATGGGTATGAAGGTCGAGCTCAAATTCTTTTAACCCGTCCAGCATCTGGCGGTATGTTTCACAACCATCGCTCGGCATCTTATAATTATCGGTCA
>CAJWLY010000064.1 GCA_913043155.1 uncultured Nitrospinaceae bacterium
TCATGATCCTGATCCCTGACGACAAACAGCACACCATGTATGAAAACGATATAGCTCCTTACCTCAAAAAGGGGAATGCGCTCGCGTTCGGTCATGGATTCAATATTCATTTTGGGCAAGTTGTGCCCCCAAAAACGGTTGATGTATTCATGGTGGCACCGAAAGGACCAGGTCATCTCGTCCGACGCACCTACGAGCAGGGCGCCGGAGTTCCCTGCCTGATGGCCATTCAACAGGATCATACCAAGAAGGCTAAAAAGATAGCTCTCGCCTACGCCAAGGCAATTGGCGGGACTCGCGCTGGTGTGCTCGAAACGAGTTTCAGGGAAGAAACAGAAACAGACCTTTTCGGAGAACAGGTCGTTTTGTGCGGGGGACTCACTGAACTCATCCGGGCCGGATTCGACACGCTGGTCGAGGCCGGGTACAGCCCAGAACTGGCCTACTTCGAGTGCCTGCATGAGGTCAAGCTGATCGTTGATCTCATCTATGAAGGCGGCATTGGCAACATGCGGTATTCCATCAGCACCACTGCCGCATATGGTGACGTAACCCGCGGACCACGCGTTATCACCGATAAAACCCGCAAGGAAATGAAGAAAATCCTCAGCGAGATTCAGAACGGCAGTTTTGCTCGCGAATTCATTCTGGAAAACCAAGCCAATCGCCCGGTGTTCAATGCCCGCCTGAAGCAGGACTCTGAGCACAAGATCGAAGAGGTTGGAGAAAAACTGCGCAAGATGATGCCTTTTGTCGGAAAAAAACTGAAGTAACCTCAGTGACTGAGAACCGCTGTAAAAATTTTCGTGGCTGAAAGACGGTTTTCAAATGCCACGTAAAACTTTGCGACCAGCGAGAGCTAACGAACGCTTTTATGAAAATTCCCCTAGCTAAAGAAGGGTATATATTTATCATCCCGCTGGGATTGGTGGCGGTCTTATTTTTGGCGCTTTCGCTCCCGTGGGTAGCCGGATTTTTCGGGCTCGGGTTTCTATTTGTCACCTGGTTTTTCCGCGATCCCGAGCGTACTATTCCCGACGAACCCAATGTCGTGGTTTCGCCCGCCGACGGAAAGGTCGTGGAAATCGTCGCCGAAAAGGACCCCATCCTCGGGGAACTTTGCACCCGGATCAGTATTTTTCTGAACGTGTTCAATGTCCACGTGAATCGCGTTCCTATCGGTGGTAAAATTGAAGAGGTGAGGTACAACCCCGGAAAGTTCCTAGCCGCCTTCAATCATAAGGCATCGCTGGACAATGAACAAACCATCATCCTGATCAATAACGGGAAGGTAAACGTTTTTGTGAAGCAGATCGCCGGGCTCATCGCACGGCGTATCATTTGTTGGGCCAAGCAGGGGGACTCTTACGGGGTGGGACAACGGTATGGGCTGATCCGGTTCGGATCGCGAGTGGACGTCCTATTGCCGCAAGATACACAGGTTTCCGTTGCCTGCGGAGATCATGTAAGCGGTGGCCGAAGCATCATCGGCTACTTAAATGAACCTTGACGAAAGGCGATCGCGTATGAAACCTAGAAAGGGAGTTCATATCCTCCCCAGCCTCTTCACGACGGGAAACGTATTTTGCGGGTTCTACGCATTCATCGCAGTACTCAGCGACAAGTATTACGCAGCAGCCTGTGCCATCGTTCTGGCCATTATCTTCGATATTATTGACGGGCGAGTCGCCCGCCTCACGAAAACCACCAGTGCATTCGGAATGCAGTACGATTCGCTCGCAGATATCATTTCTTTCGGCATGGCCCCGGCGCTCCTCGCTTATGCCTGGGTGCTGAAACCCTTCGGAAGGTTGGGGTGGATGGCAGCGTTTCTATTTCTGCTTTGCGGCACACTGCGCCTTGCCCGATTTAATGTTACCAAACCGGATATCCGAAGCCAGTTCTTTATCGGGTTGCCCACGCCTGCTGCTGCGGCAGTCATCGCGTCCATCGTTATCGGATTCGAAGACTGGCTGGGGACACGCATTCAACCTGAGGTTATGGTCGCAGTAGTTTACATCCTCGCGTTTCTCATGGTCAGCAACATCAAGTATCCAGCTCTCAAAAAACTGGAATTCCGCAAAAGAGTCTCCTTCACGCGTTTCATTTTCGTAATCCTAGCCCTATACGCCTTTGCGACGATCCCAAGAGTCGCCCTGTTTATCATTAGTTTCAGTTACACTCTGATGGGACCGCTCCGCCTGTTGATTCCAAAGAAACCTGTATCGGACGACACCCGCCATGATACCCCGCACGCGCCAAATCAGTTTTAACATAGTTTCTCCTTGTACCTTTCGGGCAGAAAGGTTAGATAATTTTCGAGGCAGATGAAACTTTTAACTCTTCATTAAAGAAAAATATTTCATGTACTGGTTCGATAAAATCAAAAAAAAGACCGGTCTCGGTAAGAAATTTACCGAAGCGGGAGAAATCTGGGTCGAATGCAAAAGCTGCAAGGAACAAATTTACACATCTGAACTTGCCGAAAACCTGAAGGTTTGTCCAAAATGCGATTACCATTTCCGAATCGACGTGTGGACGCGCATCCACCAACTCCTTGACACCGGAACTTTTGTGGAAAAGGACAAGGGGTTGGTTGCTACCGATCCACTCAAGTTCAAGGACAGTAAAAAATACAAGGACCGTTTGAAGACCGCTCTTAAAAAAGGAGCAACTTCCGATGCGGTAGTTACCGGACCAGGAAGCATCGAGGGCCGCCCTGTTGAGGTTTGTTTTTTTGATTTTAGCTACATGGGAGGCAGTATGGGAACGGTGGTCGGTGAGAAGATCACCCGGACCATCGAGCGCGCGATTAAAAACCAGATGCCCCTTATCATTGTCAGTTGCTCCGGCGGCGCGCGCATGCAGGAGGGAATTCTCTCACTCATGCAAATGGCCAAGACATCGGCGGCGCTTAGTAAATTGTCAAAGGCAAAATTACCCTACATTTCAATTTTAACAGACCCCACTACTGGCGGTGTCTCGGCGAGTTTTGCCATGCTCGGCGACATCATTCTTGCGGAACCGGAAGCACTGATCGGCTTCGCTGGACCCCGTGTGATTGAGCAGACCATCCGCCAAAAACTGCCGGAAGGGTTCCAGCGCTCAGAGTTTCTACTTGACCACGGATTGATCGACCAAGTGGTCCATCGGAGTGATTTAAGAACGACCATTCACCAGCTCCTTTGCCTGCTCAAGAACGACCCGGTCTTTCCAGCTGAAGTGAATAAAAAACAAAAGGGATTGCAGGTTTAACCTGCAATCCCTTTTGTTTTAATCAGTAAGTTTATAACTTCACTCAAATCCCCAGGCTTCCGACCGTATCTTCGAGTGACATCGCCATACAGGTAAAAATAGGTGTGTCGCGCTCCACATAAATACTGCCCTGAGTTTCTCGAAGCTCCATCACCAGATCGACAAAATCCTGAGGATAGTCGGTTTCAAACGCAACCACAAACTCCTGGTCGTCGATGCCAAAAGAGTACGTTGTGTTAAGTTTGACCGAAGGATACTTATTGCCAACGTAAATATGCTCATCCATAATCCCCTGCCGTGTAAACTGGGTAAGGAGATACCACTCGCGGGTTTTCACGAAAGGATAGATGAAAAGGTACTTCGCCTTGCCGGGGATAATGTGGGTCCGGTCTTCTTCATGTTCCGGATTAAACATGTCCTGGTACATCGACTGCTTGGTTTGAGACAAATAGGAATAGGTCGGCGTCAGGAAGCTTCCCAAGTCGGTCTGGTACAGGCGCGTGGTCATTTTTTGAAAATTTTCCACTTCGTAACTGATACGCCAGAACATGATATCGGAGTCGGACCGAATGCCCACTGTAGAGTAACTAAGAACGATTATGTTTTTATCGGTGTCGTATCCCTCAAGTACTTCGAGGAATTCTTTCTTGGCTGCCTCTTTTCGTTCTTTGGGCAAACGACGGAAGGCGGGGTCGAGCTTATAAAAAGCAAAATTAACGAACTGCCGCTGGACTTTCTTTTTTGGATCCTCGGCCTGGACTTGGGATTCGGTGGCCTTCTTTTTGCGCGCGTCCTTAACAGCGGCGCCTTCCCGTTCCTGCCTGGCCCGGGAAACCACGTCATCATCGACGCAGGCGACTCCTTTGTCCTTCGCGTACTGCTCAATCCCGCGCACAACGCTTTTGCGCACGAAAAAAGGGACATTCTTCATTCGAGTAATTGCAGTATCGGTCCACTCCAGCTCCGTGGCCGGCATAAAATCTTCAAGTTCTTTATCATCAACGCTCATAACGCATTTTCCTTCGATTGGTTGGGGAAACGGGCATAAAGTATACCCTAAACCCATGAATTATCAATGGATTTTTCCTTTCCTCCCCCGCTCTTCCAGATTTCCCTCTACTTCTTCAAGCCGGAGTACTTAAATATTTGGTCCATGACGCCGAGGAATCTTCCCTGTTCCTCTTTTTTTGAATCGGAAATCTTTTTATCGTAATCAAAAATATTGAGGCGAATTTCGGGCGGAGTTTCGAGCAGGTTCATTAAGGCTTTTCCGGTCTTCACCGGCGGATGGCAGGTTTGTTTCTGACACAAATAAACGGCGGGTTCCCCATCGGTCACGAATCTTCCTTCTGCCAGTGGGAGCCTGCCTGTTTCTTTTCCATCTTCACTGAACAGAACTACTTTGTTTGGTCGGTAGTCCTGGCTGAGCACGTTATTCATATCCTCGAACACCAAATGCTCCTTCGGTCCTGAAAAAACGACTTCCATAGGTGGCTCACTCATGAAATCCGCCGCAGAGAGGAGCCCGGAAAACGCCGCTGGGGTTTTCTTCATTCGTTGTTGAAACGCACGGACCGTCCTCTCCCCGGACTTGAGGTACTCCTGTTTGCCCGTCAGGTGTCCGAGCCTGAGAAGTGATAGAGCTGCAACGGCGTTGGCCGAAGGGATGGCTTCGTCTGCAGCGCTTTTAAGGCGCACCACCAGCTTCTCTGCCGACCGCCCCGTCATGTAGAACCCGCCCTCTTCCTCTTCCGAAAACTGATCGATTATTTTATCGGCGAGTTGGTTTGCCCGCTCGATCCACACGCTATCGAACGTTACCTCGTAGAGCGCAATTAGCCCTTCCAGAAAATACGCGTAATCTTCCAGGCATCCGTCGATCTTGCTTTCGCTGTTCTTGTAAATGCGCAGGAGTTTTGACCCATCCCACATATTCGTCCACAGGAATTCTGCGGCGCGGGTCGCGACGTCGAGGTACTTCTTCTCGTGAAGGACAGCGTAACCGGAGGCGAAGGCAGTGATCATGAGTCCATTCCAACCGGTGATGATTTTGGTGTCGGTTTGTGGCTTCGTTCGTTTCTGCCGCGCCTCGAGAAGCGTTTCCTTTCCATTTTTCAGGATATGACCCACTTCAAAGATGGCGATGTTTTCGGACTCCGCAATAGACTCCATCGATTCTTTGACATAAAGCACGTTTTTTCGTCCAAGATTTCCTGCAGAAGTCACACCGTAATGACGCGCCATTACTTTGGCTTGACGGGGTCCTAGCAGATCAAGAAATTCCTTCATCTCCCACAGGTAGTAACGCCCCTCCTCCCCCTCCGTGTCAGCGTCTTGCCCGGAATAAAACGCACCCTCAGGTGAAGTCATTTCGTTCAGAACGTAGTCAAAAATACCGCGGGAGACGGCACTGTATAGCTCCTGCTTGGTCGCCTGAATCATATCGATATAAAGTTTGGCAAGGAGCGCGTTATCGCAGAGCATCTTTTCAAAGTGTGGGACGCGCCAGAGCCGGTCGGTGGAGTACCGATGGAATCCGCCCCCCAGTTGATCATATAATCCTCCCTCGGCCATTTTGGTGAGCGATTTATCGAGCATGCGGATCGACTCGTCCGCACCAGTGCGCGCCCAGTGCCTGAGGAGCAGTGTATAATTCATTGGCTCGGGAAACTTCATGCCCGATCCAAACCCGCCCTCCTCCGCATCGAACCGCTCAGCCATGATACACACCGCCTCATCGATCAGTGCGGTTGGTGACCATTCTCCGGAGGCAGCTCCAGATTCAGCTGCATTCAGTTGCTCAAGAATTCTTGTGGTGCGATTTGTTAGATCCTCTCCCCCATTTCGGTAAAGATCATGCGCCTGTTCCAAGAGCTGGGGAAATCCGGGTTGGTTGGATTCCGGTGCAGGGGGAAAGTAGGTGCCGCCCAAAAAAGGTTTTTGATCCGGGGTCAAGAATACACTCATGGGCCACCCGCCGTGTCCTGTAAGAGCAATGACCGATCGCATATAAATTGTGTCAACATCAGGTCGTTCTTCGCGGTCCACCTTAACGTTGATGAACAAATCGTTCATGAGTCGGGCGGTTTCCTCATTCTCGAATGATTCGTGCGCCATCACGTGGCACCAGTGGCAGGCAGAATAACCGATACTCAGGAAAATGGGCTTGTCCTCAATTCGTGCTTTTTCCATGGCTTCCGGCCCCCAGGGATACCAGTCAACCGGATTATGGGCGTGCTGGAGAAGATAGGGGCTGGTTTCAGCAATTAACCGGTTGGTGAATTTATGTCCGCTCAAAACAATACTCCCAATGGAATCGTACCTTGGCTTAGATGATACCCAAAGGCATGGGCAACGACAGGATACCGAATTCAGGTGAGGGAGGGGAAAAGAAAATTATCTCTAAGCAGGAAATTACTGCCCCCGCACGCACGGAGAAACTCTTATCCTTCCGGAATGCAGACTTCTCCCAGTAGCCAACCAAGAAAGTTTATGAAAAGAATTTTCAGAAGGAAAAAGGCAGAAGGCAGGAGGGGATGAGGAACAAACTATTCGTTGACCAAATTAAAGCGGTACTGGTGGTAAAAATCACGGACACTTTCATACTTATCAATGGCGTCTTTATCCAGTTGCTTAATATCATCGACGATAAACGACGTATCATTGATTGTATCACCCATGGAGATAGCCACGCTTTCGGCGATCCCCGGAGAGAAAACAACCGTTGGATCCAAGAATGAGTCGGCGAAGCGACCGGCCATATTACGCAGCGTGGAAGGACCTAGCAGAGGCAACATAACATAAGGGCCTGTGGGAATACCGTAAGAACCGAGCGTCTGATCAAAATCCTCATTAACGCTTTTTATGCCAAACCCCTTATCGGCAACGTCGAACAACCCGCCAAGCCCAATGGTTGTGTTGATGATGAGCCGGCCCAGCACACGACCCGTTTTCTCCACGTCTCCCTGGAGCAGGCTGCTGGCAAATTTTATGGGAGACATCGCATTAGAGAACGCGTTGCTGATTGCGATACGGATATCCACATGCAGGAAGTCGCGGTATCCGCGGGCGACCGGGTCCATGACATGCTCGTACAAGCCATCATTGAAGTTGAACATGAACCGGTTATAGCCTTCAAACGGATCGCTAAGCTCCGGAATTTCCTCCTTGGAAGCAAATGGATCATCCAACTCCTCATAGGCTTCCGTTCTGTGTCCAGCCCTGAAGCTAGTGCTGGCCGCGGTCTCGCTAATCACCTCGGGCGCTTTTCGTGGGTCAATTACGGGGTCTATCCCACGGGACGGGGGTTTCTGGGTGTGCGGATTATGGTGAACCCCTTCCCATTGAAATTGCGTCGGGGCCGACACAGGGGGGATCTGCTTTTCCAGCGTGATGACTACATCAGTGACAGGGAACAATTCATCCAGGGTTCCTTTTCCACCACCGACATCCTGAAGAACCTGCGGCGCTGCGTTTGCGCCTGGCAAAGCAGTATCCGCCGAGACCATGGGAACCACAACCCATTGAATCGACATAAACAGGGCCAGCCAGAGTTTTCCCTGAACCATCCTACGCGCCATCACCGCCTCCTGTTTCGCGCCCACCACTGGTTTGGCCTGCTACACTACATAATTCTTTAAAAAAAATCAATGCCTTATCGGCTCTGGGGAAACCTCAGAGAGTCGGTTCAATGAATCCTCGGGAATGGACACCTTAG
>CAJWLY010000065.1 GCA_913043155.1 uncultured Nitrospinaceae bacterium
CTCTATCCTCAAACAGGCTGAATTTTTCGAGGGCGATGTTGTGGTGGACTACAGGAACTTCATGGACTTTAACCGCCCGGAACTGGAAAAGGAGTGGGGCGAAATAGAGTTGAAAAACGTTTCAGCGAGACACCTCGGGTTTCAACCCCTGCTCAGGGTGACGGGAGGTATTTCCTTTGGAGATGGGCGGGTTCGTCTGAGGGAAATGGGCGGATGGTACGGCAGTTCGCCGATTCAACTGGACGGGCGGTTGACTCCTAAATCGGGATTGCCGCTGCATTTCGATGTGCGGGCGACTTTGACGGATTGGACTCCTCAGTCTGATTTTGAGGGCATTCCCACTCTGACGGATTTCAAGTTTTCGGGGCCGGTTAACGCCGACCTTACCCTGACGGGAAACCGCCGATCGTTTAAATTTAAAAACAAGATTAACTTGACTCGCGCGGGATATCAGTTCTATGGAGATATGCGCAAAAGGGAAAATGTTCCCAACCAACTGAATGTGCGTGGTGTCTATTCCGAAAAGAAAGGGATTGCTATTGATCATTTTGAATTTGCGCTGGATAAGGAGCGCGTGACCGGCAAGGCCTGGGTCAAAAGTTTTCTCGATCCTGAATATTCCATCAAACTCCAAACGTCTGGATTCAAGACGCACCCAGTGGCATCTGCGGTGGATGAGCTGGAGTTCAACCAGAGCGGAGAGGTGGACCTTGATATCTCTGGACGAGGACACTTGAGCCGTATTGAAGACTCTTTGTTTGAGGGGTCGATGGGTTTAAAGAATCTCGTTTTTAAATGGGAGGATCAAGCTCATCCAGTTACCCTCAGCGCCGATATTCGGTTTTCAGGTCAAACCTACAATTTGCGTGTAGGAAAACTCGAATCTGAACATTCCGACCTGAAGTTCAGCGGCATGCTTAAAAACGGCAAACGCCCGGAACTGACATTGGAATTGACTGGCAAGTCACTGGTTTTGGACGAACTGATTCCAGCTGGGGGTGAGGAAGAGGAAACGGATCTTAGAAACCTCCTGGAACAATCGCGCTTTTTTTCACAGGGCGCAAGCAGCTTCACCGTTGATCTGGGCAGCCTCAGCTATAAACGGATGGTGTTCAATGATGTGCTCGGTAAGTTTCTCCTCAAGGATCGGGAAATTAAAATTGACAGGATTCAAATTGGTTCTTTAAACCCGATTGTTGCCATCGGAAAGTTTTCGGTGAAGGATCCCGAAGCGATCCGGTTCGGAGCTCGGATTAGAGCTAGTAATATCGAGGCCGAAGAATTGCTCGGGATTTTCGGCAACACGTTCAAGGGTGGGTTGACGGGCAAGGTCAAGAAACTGAATTTAACTTTTCGGAGTCGTGGCAGAAAACTTTCAGAATTCATCCGCTCTCTCAACGGGGAGGCATCTGTCCGCCTGCGCAAGGGTGAGATCAACACAAAGAAACTTCATGCAGGGGCGTTTAACTTGATGGGACTGGAAATGCCGGTTCGAAGAAAGAGCAAACCCGCCGAAGACGAATCCTCCAACTACAAAAATATTTATGGGAATTTTATATACGTTGGTGGGGTGGCCGAGACGGAAGATTTTGTTTACGAAACAAAACAACGCAGGACCTCTATTGTCGGGAAATTTGATTTAAACCGGCGCAGAATAAACGCGATGGCAGGAGTGGCCCACATGCCCCAGTTAGACAAGTTCCTGACCCAAATTCCCTTGGTTGGTAAAGTCCTCACCGGCGGCGATGATGCCAGTTTGGTCATAACCTATCACTCTGTCAAAGGTCCGTTTGACGACCCGATAATCTCTCTCGTTCCCTTCGAAACACTGGGAAAGAAGGTCATGGGGATTTTTCAAGGGATTCTGCAAACGTCTGAGGAAATCCTTACTTTGCCGGCGGATGTGATGGAAAAAGGAACGACCAATTGATACGCCCGCCCCTTCTTCACCTTTTTTAATCCAACAAAAATAATTAGTTTTTACTGCCCGGGGTTGATTTGGGTGACCTGGAATTCGCCGGGAGACTTGCCAAGATGGGCTCCCAATGCGGCGGTGATGGCTGTGACGATTTCTGGGGGAACTCTGGGGTCCGTCACCAAAGCCGCTGTCGGATTTGGGCGTGTTCTAGCAGGTGCCGGAGGTTCTTCATAGGGCGCTAGGTACACCATCACTTTTATGGTGTAGATGAGGATAATCAGCACCGCAAAAATAACCGACATGGCGATGACGGATATGGTCAGGGGTGTGGTAAGGGTTGCCGTGTCCATGGTTTTCGATCAGGGTAAAGATACAATATGCGCGACTGCCTCAAAAGCACTCTGAGCATGGGGGCTCGCCCCACCCACGTCGCCAAACAGGGAAATAAAGATGCCGGCTGCCACTGCACTTCCAATCACCCCCGCTACGTTGGGGCCCATCGCGTGCATGAGTAAAAAGTTGGAGGGGTCTTCCTCGGACCCTACTTTCTGCGAAACCCGAGCCGCCATCGGCACCGCTGATACGCCCGCCGACCCGATCAGTGGATTGATCTTGCCGCCGGAGACCTTGCACATTACTTTTCCAAAAATTACTCCGCCCGCGGTCGCCATCGCAAAGGCGATCAGGCCGAGAAGAATGATCTTGAGTGTTTCCAGTCGCAGGAAAGAGTCGGCGGTCATGGAAGATCCTACCGCCAGCGCGAGCAGAATGGTAACGATATTAATCAAATGTGTTTCGGAAGTTTCATGAAGCCTTGCCGTTACCCCGCTTTCCCGAAACAGATTACCAAGCATCAGCATCCCCAGCAGGGGGGTAACCCCGGGGAGCATCAGACAGCAGACAATCGTCGCCACGATGGGGAACAGAATTTTCACTGTCTGCGAGATTGGTTTCAACTGCTCCATTTTTATTTTTCTTTCTTCAGGCGTAGTGAGCCAGCGCATGATTGGCGGCTGAATGAGGGGAACCAGCGACATGTAGGAGTAGGCCGCCACTGCAATGGGAGCCAGAAGGTGGGGCGCGAGCTTGCTCGCAATGAAAATCGATGTAGGTCCGTCAGCACCTCCTATAATCCCGATGGCACTGGCCTCCTTTAGGTTAAACCCAAGAAACACAGCACCGATCAGCGTTGTATAAACTCCGATTTGAGCGGCTGCACCCAGCGCAAGCATCTTCGGGTTGGCTAGCAACGGGCCAAAATCAGTGAGCGCACCCACCCCCAAAAAAATCAGCGGAGGCAGTACCTCATATTTAACGCCCTGATAGAAAAAATATAACAGGCCGCCTTCGTTGGTACTTGCCATCATGCTGAATGGAAGATTGGCCAATAGGCAGCCGAACCCAATCGGCAACAATAGGAGTGGTTCGAATTTTTTTCCGATAGCGAGGTAAAGCAGAACGCAGGACACCACAAGCATCACCCCATGACCGGATGTCAGGCCGGTGAATCCGGTGGTCCCGAGTATTTTGGCTAAGGCGTCGCCGAAACTGAGTTCCATGAATCGATGGGGTTAAAAAGACCTAACCGATGACCAGCAGAGTATCACCGGTTTTCACGTTTTGTCCTTCCTGAACCTGAATGGATTTTATGGAGCCGCCCGTGGAGGCACGCACCTCGGTTTCCATTTTCATGGATTCCAAGATGATAACAACGTCCCCTTCGTTGACCTGATCTCCTACCGCGACTTTGATAGAAAACACGGATCCCGGAAGAGGCGAGGCTACGCTGGTTCCCCCTCCGGTGGATACCTGGGGGGCCGTCTGGGGCTGTGCGGTGGTTGCAGGTGCGGCGACAGGTTGTGCCGCGCCACCTACACTCACTTGCACGGAGAAGGGTTGTCCATTAACAGTAACTGTATAGGTCCCGTCGCCCGTAGCCTGAGTTGCTGGAGCCGTTGGAGCCGCTGATGTTGCCGGGGGGGCCGCGGCCGGTTCAGTAGAGGTGATCCCCTTGGCGCGGTTCGCGAAGAACTCCAACGCGACCTTGGGAAACAGCGCGTATGACAACATATCTTCTTCCGACTTACATTTGCCCTTACATTCTTTGACGACCTTGTCCCACTCCGGCTCCAGAAGGTCAGCCGGCCGGCAATCGATCGCAGTATCGTTTTCCTGGGCCTTGGCCAACAGGTCGGGGTCGAGCGGTCCCGGGAGTTTGCCGTACTTTCCGAGGACGCATTCACGGGTTTCCTTGGAGATGATTTTGTAGCGTTCGCCGGTTAGAACATTCAATGTCGCCTGCGAACCGACGATCTGGCTGGTGGGTGTTACCAGCGGCGGGTATCCCATGTCTTTTCGGACACGGGGGACCTCTTCAAGGACTTCGCTCAGGTTATCCAGAGCGTCTTGATCCCGAAGCTGGTTTTCCATATTGGAAATCATTCCTCCCGGGATTTGTGACTTGAGGATATTGATGTCGACTCCTTTGAAATCGCTTTCAAACGCACTGTAACTTTTACGCACCTCGCGGAAATAATCGGCGATCTCTTCCAGCAAACCCAAGTCGAGTCCGGTATCCTTTAGCGTACCCTTTTGAGCCGCGACGACACATTCGGTCGGATAGTGGCCCGCTCCCATTGAAAGGCTGGAGATGGCGGTATCGACTATGTCCACGCCAGACTCGATGGCGCGTTCCAGGTTCATGCCCACGAGACCGGTCGTAGCATGAGTGTGCAGATGAATCGGTAGGTCAACGTTCTTTTTGATTTCCCGGATCAGGGTGCCGGTAGCGTCGGGTGTGAGCAGTCCAGCCATATCCTTGATGCAGATGATATCCGATCCCATATCAACCAACTGCTTAGCCATCTTGATATAGAGGTTGATGTCGTGAACGGGACTCACCGTGTAGCTGATGCAGCCTTCAACGATTTTTCCGCATTGTTTCACGGTTTTGATTGCAGTCTCGACATTCCGCAGGTCATTGAGCGCATCGAATATACGAAATATATCGATTCCCACATCGACCGATTTTTTAACAAAGCGCTCAACGATGTCATCGGCGTAATGCCGGTAGCCGACACAGTTTTGTCCCCGGAGCAACATTTGGAACGGTGTGTTAGGGATGACCTTTTTAAGTTTGCGGGCACGTTCCCAAGGATCCTCGTTCAGGAAGCGAAGGCAGGAATCGAACGTTGCCCCGCCCCAAGTCTCGAGAGAGAAAAATCCAACCTGATCCAGTTTTTCCCCGATCGGCAACATGTCCTCTGTGCGCATCCGGGTGGCCAGAAGGGATTGATGGGCGTCTCTTAATACAAGTTCGGTGATTTTTAAGGGATGTTTTTGTGTCGCCATTTTCTAGAAACGTTTACAGCTGTCCCCAACGGGGAAGGTAGTTTTAATAGATTATTGTGTTTGATTTTCAGTCGCAGGGCCGAGCCAAATGCGCGTATTCAGTCACAGGTATGATTTGTGTGCCCCGCCACAGAGAACCCGGAATACTAAATTAATATGCGTGCAAAATCAAATCTTATTTGCGCCACGCCATGGGCAGAAAAAGAAGCATGATCCCATATATCTCCAACCGTCCCATCAACATGAAGGCGATTAGAATGCCCTTTCCCAGTATGGGGATATCGGCATAGGTGCCGGTGGCTCCAACCTCTCCTAGTCCCGGTCCAATATTGAAAAGACAGGCCACCGAAGCCGAGATTGAGGTGATCAGGTCGACTCCCATTAGGGACAGAAGAACACAACTCAAGGTAGCGAACCCCATGAAAAGGCAAGTGAGAGCGACGACATTCGTCAGGTCGTCGGGGTCAACAGATTTCTTTGCCACTTTCACATGGAAAATTGCGCGCGGATAAACCAACTTTTTCAGCTCACGGCCTATGATTTTAAAAAGAATAATGAAGCGGATGGCTTTTAGTGATCCGCTGGTCGAACCCGAACAGCCGCCGACCATCATGATCACGATCATAAAAATTCTCAGGAAATTCGGCCACGCGTTGAAATCGTCGGTTACGAATCCAGACGTGGTATTGATCGACATTACATTGAATGCCGCATCGCGGAACGAAGCACTCAAAGCTGCATCGGGCCGGGAGGAGGACAGCCCCCATGTCGCCAGAACGATCCCGATGATAATCATTGTGTAGTAGAAACGCAGCTCAGGATTTTTAAATACGTTTACAAAATTTCCGGTGACCAGCTGATAATGGAGCGCGAAACTGATCCCGCCCAGGAACATGAAAAGGATAGAAATCGATTCCACATAAACGCTGTCGAAGTAGCCGATGCTGGCGCTATGCGTCGAAAATCCTCCCGTGGCGACGGTAGAGAGGCTGTGGCACACGGCATCGAAAAAGCCTACGCCACCCAGGCTGAGTAGGATTACCTCAAGGGCGGTCAGGGCGACGTAGGTTTTCCACAGTATTTTTGCGGTTTCCGCAAGCCGTGGTTGCATGCGTTCCACGGTGACCCCGCCGGGCACTTCCGCCTTGAATAGGTGAAAACTTCCGATTCCCAGGGCAGGGAAAATTGCCATCGAAAGCAGTATGATTCCCATCCCGCCCAACCACTGGGTGAGGTTTCGCCAGAACAGAATTCCAAGGGGCATTGAGTCGATATTAGTAAGGATCGTTGCCCCCGTGGTGGTGAATCCGCTCATGCTTTCGAAAAAGGCATCGATAAATTCGGGGCAGGCACCAGACAGGTAGTAGGGCATGGCGCCGAACAGCGCGACAAACACCCATGACAGGGTAACAATGGCGAACCCTTCGCGATCTCTCAGTTTTTCTACGCCCGAGGGAAGAATTTTCCACAGAGTCAGCCCGGTCAGAAACGATACCAACAGGGTCAACGTGAACGCCTGGGTTTCGGTCATGTAGCCGGGCAGTGCGGGGAACTGGTAGTACAGGGAAATCCCGATGGGCAGGAGCAAAAGCCCAGAAAGGAGAAGGAGGAGAACCCCCACGACGTTGAAAATTGCGAGGATATTCATTAGGAGCGGAAAAAGTGTCTTTTGCTTCCGAAAAGTTTTTCTATTTTCTCGATCGCTGAGGACAAGGCGACCACGATAACGGAATCGCCTTCTTCGATGGTAAGCTCCTTGTCGGGTAACATCATTTCACCGTGACGCAGGATGGCTCCAATCATCGCGTCTCTGGGAAAATTTAAATTGGAGATTTTTTTCCCCGCTATGGAGGAGCGAGCGTCTACCACCAATTCCATCACCTCTGCATCTTCGATAAGTTTGAATACGGAAATTGCTCCTCCCTTGCGCAGGTATTTGAGTGTTGCGCCGACAGTAATCAGCCGCGGATTGATTGTAATATCCACGCCGATTGAATCCAAGATGGGAAGGTATTCCGGATCATTTGTGATGACCAGGGCGCGTTTGGAACCGTATTTTTTTGCCAGCAGAGCGGCAAGGATATTGTTTTCGTCATCGTCGGAAAGTGCCATGAAAAAATCAGCATCTTTCATATTGATGTCACTGAACAGGTTCAGATCGGTTCCAGTTCCGTGGTGCACCAGGGTTTTGGAAAGCATTTCAGCCGCTTCAGTTGCGGCTTCGCGCGATGGTTCGATGATACACACATCCTTGATGATCTCCTCCAGGGCCTTTGCAAGGTTGATCGAGAGGCGGTTGGCACCGAAGATGACGATTTTTTTGACCTCGTCCACCGTCTTATTCAGCATGGGTAAAAGAAACGGCAGAAAGGCCTTGTTCACCAGTGTGTAAATCCGGTCACCAGATTGCAAAACATCTTCGGGTTTTGGGATGATGAGTTTGCCATTGCGGACGATGGCGACGATCACAATCAGGTCCAGGTCGGAGATGCTGGCGAGTTCCTTGATACTCTTTCCCGCTAGTGGAGCGTTTTCCGGTAGATCAAATTCACGCAGCAGGACTTCCCCTTGAGCGAACTCCGCCGCATTGACGGC
>CAJWLY010000066.1 GCA_913043155.1 uncultured Nitrospinaceae bacterium
AGCGCAACGATTTTTTGTATCGGTGCTGCCGGGTTTATCATCCGGAGGAATCCGCTCGTCATGTTTATGTCCGTTGAGCTTATGCTCAACTCAGTGAACTTTCTCTTGGTGGGATATTCGAATTTCTTGAAATCTATCGACGGGCAGATTTTTGCCCTCATGATCATGGCCGTCGCAGCGGCTGAGGTGGTGGTGGGGCTCGCCATTATCCTCACTATTTTCCGGACGCGGCATGATATGGATGTAGATCATATTGACGTTTTGAAAGGATAAGACGGTTGTTTTCCTACTGCTGGATCATTTTATTCGCTCCGATTGCTGGTTTCACCATACTCAGTTGGTATGGGAACCGAATGTCTCGTGAACGGGTTGGGATGTTCGGTTGCGCAACGGTGGGGTTGTCTTTTTTAGTAACACTGGTCGCCTTGAGCGAACTTTTGCTGGATGCAGAAAAGCAAAAGGGAGCCGTTTCCACCCTATATAACTGGGTGACAGCTGGTTCGTTCTCCCTCAACCTGTCCATCCTTATCGATCCACTCTCGGTGTTCATGTTGCTCATCGTGACCGGAGTTGGATTTGTTATCCATGTCTACTCCATTGGATACATGCGGGAAGATCCCGAGTACAGCCGGTTCTTTGCTTACATGAACCTTTTCATTTTTTCGATGTCGGTTCTGGTGATGGCAGCCGATTTCTTTTTTCTAATCGTGGGCTGGGCACTAGTGGGGCTGGCTTCTTATCTGCTGATCGGATTTTGGAAAGAAAAGACAAGTGCCGTATTGGCCGCCCGGAAGGCATTTGTCATGAACGTGATCGGCGACGTTGGCATGATCATCGCTGCGTTTATGATATTCGATCACCTGGGGACTCTGAATTTTCTTGATGTATTCACTCTTGCGGGAGAGGCGTTTCGTCCGAACGATGACGCTATTTTACTGATCACTCTGTTTCTTCTGGTGGGTGCTTTTGCCAAGTCGGCGCAGATACCGCTTCACACTTGGCTGCCCGACGCGATGGAGGGGCCGACCCCGGTCAGCGCATTGATTCATGCGGCGACAATGGTCACCGCGGGGGTGTACCTGGTGGCGCGGTGCCATGTCCTTTACGAACTGGCTCCTTATACCATGTACCTCATTGCAACGGTGGGTGTGGTCACGGCTATATTCGCCGGTTCTATGGGTATGGTGCAATATGACATCAAGCGTGTCATCGCCTATTCCACCATGAGCCAGCTTGGCTATATGTTCCTCGCGGCGGGAGTAGGAATGTACAGCATCGCCATGTTTCACTTGATGACTCACGCGTTTTTCAAGGCGCTACTATTTTTAGGCGCTGGAAGCGTCATCCACGGATCGAACGACGAACAGGATATCCGTCAAATGGGTGGATTACGTCAGGCCATGCCGATTACCCATATTACGTTTTTAATCGGATCTCTGGCCCTAGCCGGGTTTCCACTTACGAGCGGATTTTTTAGTAAAGAGGCGATCATTATTAATGCGTACCATTCCGACATGGGCAACATCGTGTTTTGGGCGATCGCCGTACTTGGTGCGGCTATGACTGGATTTTATATCTTCCGAGTCTATTTCTATACCTTCGTAGGACAGCCACGGACATCCGTGCATGCGCATGAGAGTCCGCCCATCATGACCGCACCGTTGGTGTTGCTAGCCTTCTTTTCGTTGACGGTGGGATTCGGCGGCTACATGGTGGACGATTTCCTTGCGACCTATTTCGGAATGCACATGCCGCATCCAGACGATCCAGTCTTCGAAACGATCGGGGTCGGGGCCGGGTTGGTTGGCATTGCTGCGGCAATCGTTTTTTACATGACAGGAAAGGATCGGTTGGAGTTCATCAAGCAGATGCTGGCTCCAGTTTATGATCTTTTGTTTCATAAATACTATATTGACGAAATCTACGATTATTTGATTGTGAAGCCCACTCGTGCCACTGGTGCTTTCATGGAAGAGAAGGTCGAAAGAGACGGTATCGACATGGCCGTCGACCAAGTCGGCACGCAGGTGCGCGAAGTAAGTCGGGTCATCAGCTTGTGGCAGTCGGGCAAGGTGAGGACCTATGCGTTCAATATGATCGTTGGGGTTGTGATCATCTTGATGTTTGTGGTGTTTCAATAAGGTGACGGAAACGGTAATGATATGCTGACTCTTATAGTTTTAATCCCCCTGGTTGCGGCGCTCGGTCTCCTGTTCGTGAACAAGGAGGCTACCGGGGCCATCCGCAACTTGTCTGTCGGTGCGTCAGGATTGAGTCTTCTGATTTCGTTGGTCCTTCTCCTGCGATTCGATACGGCTGACCCGGGAATGCAGTTTGTTACCACACTCGCCTGGGTTCCCATGCTCCACATCAATTACCAAGTGGGAGTTGACGGTATCAGCCTGTGGCTGGTTGTTTTAACGGCCTTCATTTCTTTCATTGCCGTTTATTTTTCGCTGGACCGCAAGGAAAGCCTCAGAAATTTTATGGCACTCATGCTTGCACTTGAGGCCGGAACACTTGGCGTGTTCGTTGCTCTTGACATGGTTTTATTTTATGTTTTCTGGGAGTTGATGCTTGTTCCCACTTATTTTCTTATCGGGATATGGGGAGAAGGGCGCCGGATTTACGCCACCACTAAGTTTGTGTTGTATACGCTGGTCGGTAGTTTGTTGATGTTAGTTGGTATCCTCTGGTTGAGCCTAATTCATTTTGAAGCCACGCACGAGCTTACTTTCGATATCCAGACCCTCGTTCACATGAAAATCGATCCAGCTGTGCAGTTCTGGCTGTTCTGGTTCTTTTTCTTGGCATTTGCCATCAAGGTCCCGATTTTTCCGCTACACAGCTGGTTGCCTCATGCTTACGTAGCGTGTCCCATCCCTGTGCTTCTTATTTTGACGGGCGCCATGTCTAAGACGGGTGCATACGGACTCATCCGTTTCTGCCTGCCGTTGTTTCCCGATGCTGTAGAGAGTTTCGGACTGCTCATTGCCTGCGGGGCAGCGATAGGAATTGTCTACGGGGCCTGGATTGCCGTCGCACAACGTGATCTGAAGGCGCTTGTCGCATATTCTAGCATCAGCCATCTCGGATTCATCGCGCTGGGTGTTTTTGCTCTTAACGGTGAAGGAATCGGGGGGAGTGTATTGCAGATGGTCAACCACGGCATCATCGCGTCCGCCCTTTTTCTCATCGTCGCCATCCTCGAAAAGAAAATGGGTACACGTAATCTTAATGATTTTCGTGGACTGAGTAAGGCGATGCCCGTACTGTACGGCATGTTTATGCTTATCACCCTGGCAGCGCTTGGACTTCCCGGGCTCAATGGGTTTGTCGGTGAATTTCTCATTCTCATGGGTGTGTGGACTTCACATCTGTTGGCCGATCTTTCGACAACTTACGTTTTGATGGGCGGACTTGCCATCGTCTTTGCGTCAGTTTATATGCTCTACATGTTTCAGGGAGCAATGCAGGAAAAACCCGAAAAGCTTCCCGAAAACCTCACCGACATCAACCGCAGGGAATTCGGACTCCTCTTCCCCGCCTGTGTCTTGGTGGTTTTGATTGGGCTTTACCCAAAACCTTTTATCGATCGCGTTGCTCCTTCAGTCGAATCGATGCTTACCGTCGAAAAAACTCTCAATCTCCACGCAGGCGAGGACAAAGGTGGGCATCACTAAAGGCCCTCATCCTCGGATCCGCATAGTGTGTTTTTTATTTTCCTAGATGAAACTTGGCAAACGAATCGTTGATGGCATCTTTCTGGAGAGACCCAACCGGTATCTAGCCCACGTTGAAATCGATGGACGGAAAATTCTAGCTCACGTTCCCGATCCGGGTCGTCTTCCCGGTTTGATGATTCCCGACCGCCGAGTACGCCTGGTGCACAATCCCAGTCCAAAAAGGAAAACGGATTACAGCTTGGTTCTCGTCCGTCACGGATCGATATGGGTGTCGGTGTATCCCGTGTTTGCAAACAAGTTGGTGGAGCAGGCGCTGGCCGATCGTGCCCTCAATGAACTGCAGGGGTACAGCGGGTTTAAACGGGAAGTGCGGTGTGGCAAAAGCCGGTTTGATTTTCAGGTGGCCTTCCTCGAAACGTCTGCTTTTGTCGAGGTCAAGTCGGTTAGCTTCGTAGAAAAGGGGGTCGGAAGGTTTCCCGATGCGCCGACGGAGCGCGGGGTGAAACACCTGAAGGAACTGATCGAATTGAGCAAGAAAGGTTGTCGCACCGTGGTTCTGTTTATTTCCCCTCGGTCTGATACCCGGTTGGTGACCTCCAACGACGAAACCGATCCCAGGTTTGGGGAGTGGTTGCGCAAGGCAGGGCAATCCGGGGTGGAGCTCTATGCTTATAATTGCAGGGTTACATCAACTTCCGTATCGCTTCACCGCCCACTTCCAGTGACTATCTAATTTAAAAAAAATAGTGGAATAATCACCGAAGATTAAGGAATAGTTTATTCCGAAGGTTCGCAGCCTGCTGGCTGCGGCGAAGCAAGCGTCATGGTTCAAAGGTGTCATGGAGGATGAACTCGTGTGGTAAAATTGTGTCTGGTTTTGTCCGTTGGAAACTTCGGGTGCGAATGGGAGTATGCATAAGAACAAGTTGCCGGGTTGGCATTTTATGGAAAGCCCGGTTTTTAACAGGACTTCTCTGTGAAAAAAAGAAAGGCTTCGCTCAGCCGAGCCCCGAGCAAACCCAGAAAATCGCCCCGGGACAAGCGGGCAGGCCAGCCTACCCTGTGGGATCAGGCTTCCCGATGGTACGATTCTCTGGTAGGGACAGGTGGCTCCGATTACCACCGAAACATTCTCATGCCTGGAGCATTTCGTTTGCTCGATGTGAAACCAGGGAGACGCATTCTTGATCTGGCCTGTGGGCAGGGGGTATTCTCGCGGTTCCTTCTGCAGAAGAAAATGAAACCCGAAGGGATCGACTCATCGGAGGAACTTCTCCGCTTCGCCCATTCTCGTTCGAAAGAATCAATCCGTTACCACGTGGGTGATGCGGCCGACCCCGGCCTGCTCAAGGGGCGCCGGTTTGATGGAATCGTCTGCCTGCTTGCGGCGCAGAACATGGAAGCGATCGAACCGGTGTTGCGAAACGTTTCCCGATGGCTGAAGCCGGGAGGAAAGTTTGTCATGGTTATCACTCACCCTTGTTTTCGCATTCCTCGGCAAGCGCACTGGGGATGGGACGAGGAAAAGAAAACCGAGTATCGGCGGGTGGATCGGTACGCAGACGAAATGAGAATTCCTATTGTCACGCCACCTTTTGTAGATCCAAACAATTATACCTGGACCTACCACCGTCCTCTGCAAAGTTATTTTGAGGCTCTGTTGAAGACCGGTTTGTGTGTCGACCTCTTGGAAGAATGGGTGTCTGACAAAGAGAGCGGTCCAGGTAAGCGATCGCGTGGAGAAAACCGAGCTCGCAAGGAGATTCCCCTGTTTATGGCGATCCGAGCCGTGCCCCTTGCCGCAACCTCTCCGGAACTCAGGAAAGGTCAATAATTCGATAACAAGTTATACCCACGAGCTTCGAAGGAAAACTTGGAAAAGCGCCTACTTTGTTCTTTCCCAAGCACGGTTCCCCATTCTTGAAGTCGGCATACCCCAGCCTTTGAAGTTTCAGGAGTGGAAGATATCGTTTCCTTCAAATAATTCGAGACCATAAATCATAAACGCAAACAGCACGGCAATTATTCCCATCCAGTCCCAGCCCATTGTAATCCCTCCCTTCAGAGCCTAACTAAAGATCATTAAAATTAACCGGTTACAGGTTTTTCATAGGCCTATAAAAAAATAAGGTCCTAGAGGTAACGTAGTTCCGTTCCATGAAAAATGCAACCTTGCCGGGAGAAGAGAAGGTCTAATCGAGCCCCAAATCTGCAAACGGTAGATCTTCGTCGATAGCCTGCCGGACGCGTTTCATCCAGTTCTGGTAAAACGCGACGTTATGGAGGGTGTTGAGACGCATGGCAAAAATTTCATCAGCTATAAATAAATGCCTTAAGTATGCCCGTGAATAGTTTTTACATGTGTAGCAATTGCAATCCGGGTCGAGCGGACTATTGTCAGCTTTGTACTGCAGGTTGCGAATGTTGACTTTCCCATGGCTGGTGAAGAGAGAACCGTTTCTTGCGTTTCGGCTGGGCATGACGCAGTCGAACATGTCGATTCCCATAGCGCTGCACTGGGTGAGATCCTCCGGTTTCCCCACACCCATGAGATAACGCGGTTTGTCTTTCGGTAAGAGTTCGGCTGTGTAAGCAGCGATGTCGTACATCAATTCTATTTCTTCACCTACGCTCAATCCACCTATAGCGTAGCCCGGAAAATCAAGTGCGGCGATTTCCTCAGTGCTTTGCTTACGCAAGTTTTTGTACATCCCTCCTTGAACGATTCCGAACAGTGCCTGACTTTCCATGCGATGCGCTGCTTTGCATCGTGCAGCCCAGTGCGTGGATAGTTTCAGTGAGGTTTCGGTCTTGGAGGGATCGGAAGGGTAGGGCGTAGGTTCGTCCAAGGTCATGGCGATGTCTGCTCCCAAAGCCTCCTGTACTTCTGTTGCCCGCTCCGGTGAAAAGAAATGGGTAGACCCATCGATGTGCGATTTGAACGTGACTCCTTCCTCTGTGACCTTGGCTAGGGAGTTCAGGCTAAATACTTGGAATCCGCCGCTATCGGTGAGGATGGGTTTGTTCCAGTTCATGAAACGGTGAAGTCCACCCAGTGACTCTACGATATCGTGTCCGGGTCTGAGGTAAAGGTGGTAGGTATTTCCGAGAATGATTTCCGCGCCGCATTGTTCAAGCTCTTCCGGAGAAAGTGCTTTTACGGTGGCCTGGGTGCCGACGGGCATGAAGGTGGGTGTTTGAATTTCTCCGCGCGGAGTCACCAGACGCCCCAGTCGGGCCGAAGAGTGGCTGTGTTGTTTAATGGTCTCGAATTTAATCACACTCTCCGTCCGCTAGTTTTCGGGAGAGGGGGAGCATCTGTGTCATAACTTCTTGGGTCTGCCGGGATCCCATATGTCTTAAGGAGTTTCGGTCAAGGTCTATCATTGTCTGTTCGGCTATAACAATGTTTCGAGGAGGGCTTTTTGGAGGTGAAGGCGATTTTCTGCCTGATCGAGGACGATTGAGTGTTTGCCGTCCATGACTTCGGAGGTGATTTCCATTTCCCGGTGGGCAGGGAGACAGTGCATGACCAGGACATCTTTTTTCGCCGACTCCACGAGTTTGCGATTGATCTGGTAAGGTTTCAGTGCCGATTTTTTTTGATCTCCTTTTTCCTCCTGTCCCATGCTGACCCAGACGTCGGTATAGATAACATCGGCGTCTTTTACGGCAACATGAGGATCTTCGAGAATTTCGATTGAACCACTTTGGTCAATGCCCTCGGGTATCTTTGGCTTGCAGGAAGGAGGACATCCAACGGTAAGGTGGATTCCAAACATAGAGGCGGCAGTCATCCAGGAATAGGTGACATTATTGCCGTCACCGACGTATGCGACCTTGATGCCATCGACTTTTCCCAGCTTTTCTTGGATCGTAAAAATATCCGACAGCACCTGTACCGGATGATTGAGGTCAGTCAGTCCATTGATTACCGGAATGCTCGCGTGCTTAGCCAACTCAGCCGCATCCTCGAAATCGTAAGTCCGAATCAGAATACCATGCAGATAGCGAGAAAGAACCCGTGCCGAATCAGCGATCGTTTCTCCGCGACCCAGTTGCAATTGGTCACCCGTTAGAAAGAGGGAGTGTCCCCCCAACTCGAACATGGCGACTTCAAAGGAAATACGGGTGCGGGTAGACTGTTTACTAAAAATCATTCCCAGAGATTTTCCC